>CABXDM010000037.1 GCA_902510965.1 uncultured Candidatus Actinomarina sp. | reverse complement strand
ACAGTTGCTGAAGCTTATGCTCCGATGGATTGTGTTGTCGTAGAAATTAATTCTTCTTTAGATTCAGAACCTGAGATTATTAATTCTGATCCCTGCGGTGAGGGTTGGATGGTTAAAGCTGAGGTTAAAAACCTAGATGATTCAGGTATGTTGTATCAAGAATACGAAAACTTTATTTCATAGATGCCCAACATTAAGTATTCACCACTACATAGTTTACATTTAAAAAATAAAGCTAAGTTTATTGAATTTGGTGGTTGGACTATGCCTTTTTCCTATAAAGGTACTATAAAAGAGCATCAGTTTGTTCGACAAAGTAGTGGTTATTTTGATGTATCTCATATGGGTCGTCTTCTGATAGACAAGGCTTATCTTCAAAAAATTTCATCATTAATTTGTTCAGATCTTCTCGGGCTGAAGTCTGGCAAGGCTCTATATTCTATATTTACTAACGAAAATGGATCTGCTTTAGATGATGTTATTTTTTGGAAGTATGATGACTACATACTCTTAATATGCAATGCAGCAAACACTGACAAAATTACGAACTATTTACAAACAGAAGAAATAATTTTTCAAGATCTTACTGAAAAAACAGCATTAGTTGCTGTTCAGGGCCCCGAAGCAATCTCCAATTTAAAAGCCTTACTACCTATTCCAGAATCATTTTCATGTTTAAGTAATGATATATATACATATGCAAGGACTGGGTATACAGGGGAAGATGGTTTAGAGGTTATGGTTAATGTTGAAGATTTAGATGATTTAACTTCTTTTTTTACTCCAGAACGAAATAGAACCATGTGGACTTGGCGCAAGGGATACTTTGAGACTTGAGGCATCCTTACCTTTATATGGGTTTGAGTTAACAGAAGATATAAGTCCGGTTGAAGCAGGGTTGAAGTGGACACTAAGCAATAAAAATGAATATAGGGGCTCAGATGTTATTAATGAGCAGATAAGAACGGGGCATCATAAAATACTTAAAAAGTTTTCTATAGATTCAAGAAATATAGCTCGGACAGGTACAAAAGTAAAAGCTGGTAATATTAACGGTATAGTTACTTCTGGAAATTTTTCTCCAATACTGCAAAAATCAATTGGTTTTGTATTGCTTGAATCACAACCAGATACTGATTTATTAGAATTCGAAATACGTGGTAAATTTATAGAAGGAAATATTTTAAAAAAGAGGTTTTTAAGTTAATGTTTGTTCCACATTCAAGTTTAGATTTAAACGTAATATTTGACGAATTAGACATCTCCTCACTGGATGAATTATTTAAACATATTCCAGATGATTTACTAATAAAAAACGGACTAGACGTAGATGATTCATTGTCAGAACTTGAAGCAACTAAATACTTTGAAGATATAGCGAATAAAAACAAACATAACCTAATTTGTTTCGCTGGTGGTGGACATTACGATGTATATTTACCTCCTACTGTTAAGTCTCTTACTATGCGACCAGAATTTATGACATCTTACACACCTTATCAAGCTGAAATTTCACAAGGGATTTTACAAGTATTGTTTGAATTTCAATCTTTAGTATGCGACCTAACTGAAATGGAACTAGCTAATGCGTCTTTATATGACGGTGCAACTTCAGTCGCTGAAGCTATCTCTGTAGCTATAAATAAAACTAAGCGTGATTCAGTTGTTATTTCTAGTGGATTTAATCCAAACACTAAAGAGGTTGTTAATACACTAATTGATAAATCAAAATTTGACCTTAATTACATTCCATTATCAGATTATCTTTTTCCAGAGGATTATGAATTTACTGATGAAGATGCAGCTTTTGTTGTTTCGTTTCCACATTATGAAGGTTCTGCTCAAGACCTATCAAATTTAGTTAAAAAGGCTCAATCTAAAGGTGTAATTACAATATGTTATGTTGACCCATCAATGCTAGGTGTATTGAAGACACCAGGATCAATGGGTTTTGATATAGTTGTTGCAGAGGGCCAATCTATTGGCACACCTTTGTCTTTTGGTGGACCAACAGTTGGCTGGTTTGCTACTAAAAAAGATTTAGCTAGATTAGTTCCCGGCCGCATTATTG
>CABXDM010000036.1 GCA_902510965.1 uncultured Candidatus Actinomarina sp. | reverse complement strand
TTCATGATCTGTTATAGAGATAGCCTCAAGTTGTATCTCGATAGCTTTTTCGATAATACTTTCTGGACTATCTGTCCCATCAGAGTTCTCTGAATGTAAGTGTAAGTCAATACTCATTACAAACTAGAGTACTAGGTCTGTTATATCTTCAAATAGTTCATTAGAATGTTTCCAATGAGTTTAATAGTTCAAAAGTATGGTGGAACAAGTGTAGCGAACCCCGATTCGCTTAAAATAGTTGCAGAAAAAATAATTAGTGCGAAAAAAGAGGGTAAACAAGTTGTAGTAGTAGTTTCTGCAATGGGTTCTAGTACAGATGAATTAATAGCTCTAGCTAATGAACTTTCGGAGACCCCTTCACCTCGTGAGATGGACATGCTACTTTCTGCTGGCGAAAGAATAACAATGTCACTACTTGCAATGCATTTAAACAGTCTTGGTTATGATTCCTACTCACTAACGGGTTCTCAAGCTGGAATTATCACAACTTCACGACACGGAAGAGCTGAAATCGAAAAAATTTCAGGTGAAAGAGTAAAAGAGGGTTTAGAAAAAGGAAGTATTGTTATCGTTGCTGGATTTCAGGGATTTAACCCAGACACTAGAGAGATAACAACCTTAGGTAGAGGAGGTTCTGATGCAACCGCAGTTGCTTTAGCAGCTTCCTTAGGAGCTGAAAAATGTGAGATATATACAGATGTTGAGGGAGTATTTTCTGCAGATCCAAGAATTACTGATAAAGCAAAGCTATTAAAAGAAATAACTTATGCACTTCATCTAGGATATACACCCTTTTTTGTCCAGGACTACTAGCAATAAAGTTTACACTCTCATTCATGTCTCTTATATCATCAACTTTATTGTTTGAAGCTGCATCAATTTCAGTAATGTCAAAAGTTGGATCGCACCCAAGTTGAGTTGCAATAATCCTTGCTAGAGATGTCTTACCAACACCTCGGGGGCCCGAAAACAAATAGGCATGTCCTAAATTATCTTTTTTAATTTGTTGAGTTATTAAAGAGACAGCTTCTTCTTGACCTACTAGCTGGCTAAGTTTCTCTGGTCTATATTTTCTGTACAGTGCTTGTTGCATATTATTAAATGGTAATAGATTTCTCTTCTATAATGCACCAAAGAATTAAACTTAGTCAAATGAGAATTGGTGTAGATTTGGATGGCGTAGTCGCAGATTTTACAAAAGGCTGGACTACTCAATATGCTTTAGACTTTGGAAAAGAGATTTCAGAGGAAGAAATAACTGATTGGGGTCTCTCTAAACCCCTTACTCACTTTGAAAAAGACTTAGATTTTTGGAATTGGGCTATGGATATAAATGGCTCATCGATATTTAGGCATTTAGAATTATATGAAAATTCACAGGAGACTCTAGTGGAACTCTCAAAGATGGGTCACGAAATAGTCATCATTTCATCTAAACCATGGTGGTCTATTCACGACACACTCATTTGGCTTGGTGAGAATAAAATTCCAACAAAGGAAGTTCATTTTATTGAAGATAAATGGACAATAGATTGTGATGCATATCTTGATGATGCTCCATATCAATTAGAAAATTTTCTTAAAAAGGTGCCAGAGAAGAAAATTATAAGATTTGAGAGGCCATATAATTCTCACTCTGAAGGCACTTACAGCATTAAAGAGTGGTCTGATTTAATTCCTTTATTAAACTCTTTTTAGTGTTTAATCTAAAAATATGAATGATTCATTTATTCTGAGAGATCGCTTGTGGAGAGAGGCGAATGAAAGAATTACCCTGTCGAGCTATGCAGCCCTATCAGAAAAATCTAAAGGTAGAACTAACCCAGAAGATCAAGACATGTTTCGTACTGTTTATGAAAGAGATCGTGATCGCATTATCCATTCAAAAGCCTTTAGAAGGTTAAAACATAAAACCCAAGTATTTATTAACCCGGATGGTGATCACTTCATTACAAGGATGACTCACACTTTACAGGTCACGCAAGTTGGAAGATCTATTGCAAAGACGATGGGGCTAAATCCAGATCTTACTGAAGCAATTTGTATGGGTCATGATGTTGGCCATTCTCCTTTTGGTCATACTGGCGAAGATGCTTTAGATGAACTTCATCCAAGTGGTTGGAGTCATTCAGAAAACTCTGTAAAGGTTCTAGATCGTATAGAAAATCTCAATCTTTCGTTTGAAACTCTCGATGGTATTCGTATACATCCATGGAAGTATGCTGATGAACCAAGCACCCAAGAGGGTATGATCTGCAGATTTGCTGACCGAATAGCATATCTAACCCATGACGTAGAAGATGCAATTAGGGCGGGTGTTTTGAATCAAAAAGATATTCCTACCTCTTTCATTAAAGACCTGGGCCCTCCAGGAAAAAATTGGATTAACAGCTTAATCTCTGGAATTTTTAAAGCTTCATCTAGTGGCAAGGTTGAAATGGATCCCGAGGTGGCACAAACTATGCAAGATCTTAGAAATTTTATGTTTGAAAAAGTCTACCTAAGAAAGGGCACTGAAGTACAAAGAGCTGAGTGTAAAAATATTGTTATCAGGCTAGTTGAATATTTTGTAAAAAATTTAAACGAACTACCAGAATCTTATAGACAGG
>CABXDM010000035.1 GCA_902510965.1 uncultured Candidatus Actinomarina sp. | reverse complement strand
CGTTGCCGATGATGAGTGGTCATGGGAGTCACAACACATGGTTAGTGACGTCATTAGAAGAGATCAATCCTCAAAACATTTTAAGCAACACTCTATAACCTTAATCTCTCCATTTGAAGGTTTAGTTCTTCAAGTAATTTCTCAAAAGTCTCAGCAAGGTAAACATCTTGTAGACGGTATTGAATCGTTTATCTTTGAAAATGGAAAACTTTCTAAGACTATGACTAAGACTTCAAGATCTAGAGATCATTAAATTAAAAGGAGAGCAATTCCTAGAAAACCTGCGAATCCAACAATATCAGTAATAAGTGTTAGAAAAATATTAGAGGCTAGCGCAGGATCGAATCCTAGTTTTCGTAGAATTAAAGGAATTGAAGATCCAAATAAATTACCAATAAAAATATTTCCAAAAACAGCAATACTCAATGACAGTGCGTAGGTGTTTAAACCAACAAGGCTTAATAAAATAAATGAAAAGATAGCCATAAAGATGCCATTAATAACACCAATTAGTGACTGTTTTCCAATAACCTCTACAACTCTTGCCTCAGAGATATCATTTCTTGCAAGTGCTCTTATTACAATAGCTAAAGACTGTGCTCCAGAGTTTCCACCCACAAGTGCAACGACAGGCATTAACGCCGCAAGTAAAGCATCACTTGCTATTGATTCATCAAATTGAGAAATTAGCCAAGAGACTATAAAAGCAAGTCCCATATTCACAGCAATCCATGGCAACCTAAGTTTTACGGACTTTTGAAAGGGTGTAAAAATTGTTTCTTCTGCACCAGCTCCAAATGATTGAGAAAAGTCTTCAGCAATCTCTGTCTGGATAACATCTAAGGCTGTACTTATAGTTGCTTGTCCAATAAGTTTATTTTTTTTATCAACAACAGGTAATGCAAGCAGCTCATACTGTTTAATTAATCTTGCGGCTTCTTCTTGGTCAGCTGTCGGATTAATATAAATTGGATTTGTAAGCATCACATCTTCAATAAGCTGGTCTTGGTCAGCAAAAACAATTTCTCTAAACGAAAGAACTCCAGATAGAGAGTTATTTTTATCAACAGAATATACGTATACAATATCTTCAACATCTGTATGCAAGGTTTTTAGTTCCCCTAGAGCTTCTTTAACAGTTAAGCCTGTAGAAATTTTTGCTACTTCTTCTGACATCAGTCTCCCCACTGAATCTTTTGGATAGGCTAATCTTTTATTAATATCTAATTTTGTGGATTTATTTATAATCTCCAACAAATCTTCAGCTTCATCAATAGTGCTTCTTTCAAACACATCAACAACATCTTCTGTATCCATCTGACTGAAAATTTCTTCAACAACCTTACTACTTAAGTTTTGTACAATTTCTATAATCGCTCTTGGTCGGAAAGATTCAAAAATCTTAATTGATACATCTACAGGAATATTTAAAATAAGCTCCCCTGCCTGCTCAGGTTCTAATTCTTCTAATGTATCTGCTGAGTCAAAAGGATCATTTAACGCTATCTCATTCCAGAGATCATTATTTTGTGAGAGAAAATTATATGCTAATTCAGGATTTTTACGTGATAGCTCTCTTAATTCTTCACCACTTGCTGGTTTTGATGTCTCATTTTCCATGGCTTCCTCGTTACCACTTTAACTCCTATTTATAGACTTAAAAAGAGTTAAGATAAATGTTTTTTATGCCAATCAATAATAAAGTCGAATCTTTGTTGTCTATGTTTTGGTTTACCCGATCGACTGAGTTCGTGACCTTCATTTGGAAAACGAACCATTGCTGATTCTACTTTATTTCGCTTTAATGCCGAAAATAACTGTTCCCCCTGTTCGATAGGACATCGATAATCATTTTCTGAATGAAGTATCAATGTTGGAATTTTTATATTTTTGGCATAGGAGATAGGACTCTTTTTTCTATAGAGATTTATATTATTATCCATTTCATCAAGAAGATACATTTCAGGAAACCCTATTCCTATATCTGAGGTACCAACCATAGTTTCCCAGTTAATCAAGGCTCTTTCAACTATGGCGGATTTAAACATCTTTGGATAGTTTCCAATAATCCAAGAAGTCATAAAACCTCCGTAAGATCCACCCATTATTCCATAATCCTTACTTGTTATTTTTAATTCACGCACCATTTGTTTAAATACCGATAAAACATCATGAACATCATTTACACCCCATTTGTTACCGCAAACATCTCTAAGATACTTGTGTCCTCTTCCAGTAGACCCTCTTGGATTACAAGCTATAACGTTGAATCCAGCTTCGGCATAAACTTGGAATTCATCAAAAAAGGTAAATCCATACTGACTGGCAGGCCCGCCATGGATATTTAATAATGTTGGCCTATCTTTTCCAACAAATATTCCCCATGTATCAACTTTAGATTTTCCAGTATCGAACCTTTTATAGGTATAATCGTACGTCGAAACCTTTTTATGAAAGGAATCATTTGTTTTAGATATTTTTTCTATTTCAGATTCTGTATATTTAAAAACTTCATCACTTCTTGTAAAGCTATTTGCGATAAAGAATAGATTCTCATCTTGTATTGCAAAGTCGGTAATTGTAATTTCTTCAGAAAATAAATTTTCAATACCATCTTTTGTCATCTTTCCAAGTAATTGCTTTCCAGAATCTTCATAAAGAACATACATGGACTCTTCTAATGTTTTGACATCAACAATAGTTCTGTCAAAATTTTCATCTATTTTTTTTGCATTTCCGGATTCGTTTATTTCATAGATCGATGTAGTTGTTGGCCAGTCAAATCTATTTTTTAACCCAACTCCATGAAGTTTTCCATTAAAGGAAAATAACTTACCCCACATACCTTTTGAATGGATAGTCTCTAACCCTTTTGATGTTTTCTTGATAATCCTCTCTTCAAGCAT
>CABXDM010000034.1 GCA_902510965.1 uncultured Candidatus Actinomarina sp. | reverse complement strand
TCATTCAGCCGGACTTCCTGCGCTTAAAACTCAAGTAAAAGAGGGTGGATTCTTAGATTGGGATTATATGACTACATTGCTACAGGAGGAAGAGCCTTTCTGGACGCCGGGTGAGGAAATGGGTTACCACATGATAACTAGCGGTTGGCTCATAGGAGAACTTATTAGAAGAGTATCTGGAAAATCATTAGGACAATTTTTTAATGATGAGATAAGCAAGCCACTTAATCTAGATTATTGGATTGGCCTTCCTGAAAGTGAAGATGAAAGAGTTGCAAAAGTTACACCCTTCAGGTCTAGTCCTTCTGATAAACCGAGTGATTTTGCAGATGCTTTTAAAACAGATTTAACTTCTATGCAGAGACTCTCTTTAACTAATACAGGTGGATATGACTACAACGCAAAAGAAACATATCGGTCTGAACTTGGCGGTGTTGGAGGAATCACTAATGCCCGGTCTTTAGCTGGAATGCTAACTCCCCTTGCTCAAAACAATGAAAAACTTTTATCAAAGAGGGCAGTTAAAAGACTGAGTAAGCCATCTGTTAATTCAGATATAGATAAGATGCTTCTTTTTCCGACTAATTTTTCTGAAGGGTTTATGTTGCACATGGACAACCGAGATACTTTTAAAGGAGAGGGTGGTTCCTTTATAATTGGCCCAAATGCCTTTGGACATGTTGGTTTCGGAGGAAGTAGTGCTACCTTTGCTGATCCAGATTATAAAATTTCTTTTGGCTATTTGGTGAATAAGTTAGGTGGAGAGTACTTAATTAATGAGAGAGCACAAAGCCTGATAGATGCTTCATACAAGTGCGTTTACTGAGTAGGTTGCGTACGCAGCAAGAATAAAAGCGATTGTTGTTACTGGACCCCATAAACGCTTTTCTTTCTGAGATGGTGTAATCCAATTGAAAATTGCAGTTACCCCTTGCAAAGCAATAGTGATATAAGCTGTCCTAATACTCCAGTTAGGGACAAATCCAACTACGGACGAAATACTTGAGGCCATGAATATCAATATCGGAATAGATACAGCAGCTGATACTCTCCCACTTGTAGGAAGAACTCCCTTGTGACGTCCGCCTTGAGTGAATTCTCCCCAAGGTGCACCAAAAACTAAGAACAACTGGAACAGGATTACAACTACAGTAATTAGGATGTATAAAATAACTGCTATTTGATTAAATTCCATAGGTTTCATGTTAGGTTTTTTAAAACTTTAGACCATATAAATTTAAAGAGACCAGAATTAGAAACCTGAATAAAAAAAAGGAGAGTTACCGTGAGTTTTTTAGATCTATCATTACTGCTAGCTGTTTTGTCATGTAGCTTAGCTACCGGATTTATATTCACCTATGCAGTTGTAGTAATGCCTGGCTTTTCAAAGCTTAACGACAAAGCCTTCATCAAAGCATTTCAAGTTACGGATGCTGTAATCCAGAATAACCAACCACTTTTCATGCTGACCTGGGTGGGGTCGATAATATCCGTGATAAGCGTCATCTCCCTTTCAATAGTTAATCTTGAATTACCATATGCCTGGCTCATGATTGGCATAGGTGCAATATACTTGATAGGAGTACAGGGTACAACGATTGCAATACATCTACCTTTAAATAACCATATTCAAAATATTGATGTTGATAAATTGGATGAACAAACATTAAGTAAGGAACGTATAAGATTTGAGACACGATGGGTCTCTTTTAATAAGTTACGAACAGGGATTGGTTTTATGGTTACGTTGCTTTACCTTCTAGTTCTCATAATTAGATAACACTGTAACCGACAAAAGAAACTTTTTAATTTATAAACCATAACTTGTTTGCTCTTTATTGAGTAATTAAAATTAATAGAGGTTAAAAAATGGATAAAGAGAAAAAGACAACTATCTATAAATTAATTTTAGGTGCTGGAATTCCTCTCGTTTATTCAGTTACTTTTCTTCCACCAGATATTACAGTCTCACAATCTATATATGCTTTGGTTTCCTTTGTGCTGATAATGTATTTTGCTATAAAAACATTAAAATATTTTAAAATTATATGAGTATCTACTCAAAAAATTCAGTATCTAATGGTATAAATAGTTTATGAAGTTTAAGTCTAAAGCCTGGATAGGAGTTCTTGTAATCTTAACTATTGGTTGGCCGGTACTTGCTCCTAATTACCGTCCCACGCAAATAATTCTTGCTACAGTTTTTGCATATTTAGTAGTACGTCTCTTTGGTGTAGTCATATCATCAGGATCAGGAAAAGATATCTATTCTCAATTAGAGGAAGAGGAAGACTCAGGAGAACCGCTCTAACGATTGAGCACTATTTGTTGCAACTCTTCATTTGAGGGAAGTATAGACATTTGAGAATCTCTATCTTGTAACATGAACGCATCAAAATCTCTGTAAAATGTATCAATACTTAAATCAAATATTTCTTCAAAGGCTACTTTCCATCCCTCTGTAGGGTTTTCATTTTCAGCAACTGCATAAGATTTGTAGTAATCAATAATTAATTTCTGATAATTTTCAGGGTTTAAACTTGCTAAATAAACATGTGCCCAAGAACCACCTGTATATTGATAAGCAAACTCTCTAGCAATACCATTGTTGGGATTTGAATCAGACTCAAATATACCAGTTTGATATTCATAGTCACGGAGGGATACGATATCATCTTTACTAGCTGCAACTCTTACAACATTTCTTGCCTCATCAAGTTGTTCAGCAAACATTGCACGAGCATCTATTGAGTTATCAAATTTTGTAGCAAGAATATTTCCAGCAAATTCTGCTCCACCTTCTTCCAGCCAATTAGGAAATTTATATTGTTTATCTAGTGGCCTTTTATAAATACTTTGTTCTGGATTGTCCAACCAAAGCTTGGGAACTCCAAATCTTTTTTGGTCTTCGAAATAATACAATAATGCGTTCTGATGTACGTGCATATACTCATGAATAAAGATTCTCACTGCAAGATCATATGTTTGCTCTGTATAAACATCTACAAAAACATGCAACTCCCCTCCGTTTGAAACTGAAGTATGTTCAACCCCTGCGGCAGCTGATCTATTTCCCCATTGATCTGAATTTTTAACACAATTCTCGAGTCCCGTAGTTTCTCTTTCAGAATCTCCCTGGAGTCTCCACAGTAAACAATGGTCTACATTAACCTGATTAAGTGTCTCGGCATTTGAGTCATTTGTACTCTGTTAGAAACAAGTACACCAAGACCAGCTGAAACAAGGATGACTAAATAAAAGAAGACATCATAATCAGCAAACTTGAGATCGAACGCAGAGATGACTGCTAGGACCATCCCTCCAATGGCTAAGTTATTTGCTCGGAATGCTGTCGAAGGACGTGAAAACAATTTAAGAGCAAGAATAAAAAGTACTGCGGAGATAAGATAAAGTGCTTCAGTCATTTTTCTTAAACAT
>CABXDM010000033.1 GCA_902510965.1 uncultured Candidatus Actinomarina sp. | reverse complement strand
ACAGTTTCCACTTTTTAGTTGGTTACCAGATGCAATGGAAGGACCCACACCGGCCAGTGCTTTAATACACGCAGCGACAATGGTTACGGCAGGTGTCTTCATGCTTGTAAGAATCTCACCAATATTACAGTTTTCGGAAACGGGGAAACTAATCATAATTACAGCAGGACTATTGACTGCTTTGATCGCAGCTTTTTCTGCAATTAACCAAGATGATATAAAAAAGGTCTTGGCTTACTCCACAATTTCTCAATTAGGATTCATGTTTATTGCTATAGGATCAGGGGCATATGTTGCAGCAATTTTTCATTTAGTAACTCACGCATTTTTTAAAGCTCTCCTATTCCTGGGGGCAGGTGCTGTAATTCACGAGATGCATCACGAGCAAAATATTCATAAAATGGGGAACCTAAAAACAAAAATGCCTATTACCGCTGCAATGATGGGTATAGGTACATTAGCAATATCAGGAATCCCTCCACTTGCAGGTTTTTGGTCAAAAGACGAAATACTCGCTTCCACTTTTGCAAATGGTGGCTTCTATTACGGGTATTGGGCTCTCTCATTATTGGCTGCTTTTATGACAGCTTTCTATATGGGAAGACACTGGTTATTAATATTTCACAAAGAAACTGGAAACGACATCAGTGAAGTTCATGAGGCACCGAAAGCGATGGTAAGGCCCCTTATTGTATTGGGCATATTTTCATTCTTTATTGGATTTATTAACACTCCTTTTTTCCACGGATTAGAAAAAGTCCTAGAGGAAACACTACATTATGTAGACATAACGCATCTTCCTGAGGGGATTACATTGATTATCCTCGCAGTAGTTTCGATAGGTGCTGGATTTACAGGTTTATTGCTTGCTTATCTGATATATATTGTTGATATACTTGCATATTTTAAAGTCAAGATTCCACTCAAAGAAGAAATAAAAGAGCTGTCTTCAAATACCCTATATTTAAACAAATTTGGTGAAGTCATATTTGTAAAGGGTATGAAATCATTTTCTAGAAAAACCGCTGTTGTTGTTGATGGGCTCTTGATTGATGGCTTAGTTAACAAAATATCTAGTTTGTTTTACAACTCCTCACAAAAAGTCTCAAGATCACAGAATGGTCTCGTAAGAAGCTATGTTGTTTATTTTGGATTTTTTATGCTTCTACTAATCGGGCTATTTATTGCTACACCATGGGTATCAAATTGAGTGGCTTAATTTATACTCTCATTTTGTTTCCTCTATTTGGAGCAGTGGTCATTTTTCTAATGCCAAAAAAGAGATTTGAGCTATTTCAACCTTTAGCAATATTTCTTTCAATCATTCCATTTAGCGTGTGCTTATATTTATTTTCAAATGAGAATAGCAAGGATTCCTACCAACAATTTGATTCTATAAACTGGATAAGTTCTTATGGAATAAAAATTAGTTTAGGTTTTTCAGGAATGTCCCATCTTTTATTGTCTTTAACATCAATATTGGTTCTCCTATCCTTTCTTTCGGTTACAGAAAATTATTCAAAAAGTAAGGGTTTTATTGGTTCTATATTAGTTTTACACTTTGCTGTTAATGGTGTTTTCTTGAGTGGAGATTTACTCTCTCTGTTCATATTTTTTGAGGCAATATTGATCCCTATGTATTTTTTAATGGGTATTTGGGGTGGAGACAATAGAAGATATGCAACAATTAAATTTATTATTTATACAGTTTTTGGTTCCATATTTATATTTATAGGGACTGTTTATACCGGAGTTATAAGTTACTCACAGACCGGTACATTAGCTTTAGATTATGTAACTTTATCTAATTTAAATTTTACTTCCCAACAATCTAAAGCACTTTTTCTGTTATTCACATTTGGATTTTTAGTTAAAGTTCCTCTTTTTCCTTTGCATACTTGGCTTCCAGATGCGCACGTCGAAGCCCCAACAGCTGGAAGTATATTATTAGCTGGAGTGTTATTAAAAGTGGGCGCATTCGGAATTTTAAGAGTATCAATACCATTTTTCACAGAAGGATTCTTAGAGTACAGAGATATAATTGCTATCTTATCTGTCATTGGAATTATATATGGAGCTGTTGTAGCGATTGCACAGATAGATATCAAAAAACTGATAGCATACTCATCAATTAGTCACATGGGATTTGTAATGCTTGGAATATCCTCCGGTAATCTTTTAAGCCTTGAAGGCGCAATTATTCAAATGGTAAATCATGGATTAACATCTGGAGCGCTTTTCATGCTAGTTGGCTTTGTTTACGAAAGACGTCACACTAGACGAATTTCTGATTTTGGAGGTCTCAAAATTACAATGCCTAAATACGCTGCAATTTTTCTATTTACATCTTTTGCATCTATTGGACTTCCCGGATTAAATGGTTTTGTAGGAGAATTTATGATTCTAATGGGAAGTTTTGGTACGTATAAATTATTATCAGCCATTTCTGCCTTCGGTGTGGTTCTTGCAGCAATTTACATGTTATGGGCATATCAAAGGATGTTTACAGGTGAAATTAATAATGAAGAAAACGAAAACTTACATGATTTAGATACTAGAGAGCTGGTTTCAGTGATACCACTTTTGGTTTTAATGCTATTTATTGGTGTATACCCATCTTTTATTGAAAGTTATGTATTAAATGATGCACAAATAATTACGAATGTAGTTGAATTATTTAGCGGAGGTTTAAATTGAACACAGTCTCACAGATTATTGGTCTTAACTGGATAGTTATCGGACCAACATTGGCTTTAGTGGGAACAGCTCTGGTATTGTTGTTTTGCACTATAACCATTAATACTTCTGACAATGTCAAAAAAGTAGTGACTATTAGTGGAATATTTATGACACTATTTACTATATTTTTAAAATTTGGATTATTCTCAACAGCGGGCCCTTCATCATACTTCTCAGAAAAAATTCTTCTCGACGAATTTTCACTTTTTGGTAATGTTTTACTTGGCTTAGTTCTTTTATTAAATTTTTATCCAATTTGGAATTCCTCTTTTGAACTAAAGGACAAAACAACAGAAGCTATAATTCTCACCTTAATGAGTACCGCAGGATTTATGCTTATGGTTGATTCTGAAAATTTCATGATGCTTTTTATTGGACTTGAGATTGGGTCAATTAGTTTATACGCTTTAGCTGGGATCAACAAAGGTAGTTTATTAAGTAATGAAGCCTCTCTTAAATATTTCCTCCTAGGTTCTTTAGCATCCTGTGTCTTGGTATATGGAATCTCTTTAATGTATGTATCCCTCTCAATTACTGGAGTCTACGAAACAACTATTGCTATCTCCTTCATTGGGATTGAAAACATTCCCTTAACAACACTCGTCGGTATTTTATTACTCATAATTGGTCTGTTATTTAAAGTAGCAGCAGCCCCATTCCAGTCATGGGCCCCAGATGTGTACCAAGGATCACCCACAGGCTATGTAGGGTTTATGGCAGCTACAGCAAAAGTTGCATCGTTTGTTGTACTAGCAAGACTATGTATAGTTTCTCTCGGTTTAGTAATGGATAAGTTCGAATTATTTTTCTCTGCAATAATAATACTCTCAATTCTTATAGGCTCCTTATTTGCAACTGTCCAAACAGACATGAAAAGATTGATTGCTTACAGTGGAGTAATTCAATCTGGATTTATTCTTTCAGGAATAACTTCTGGAGTAAATGGAACAAGTGCTTCATTATTTTATCTTGCTGCTTATATTGTTCAGTTAATTGGAATCTTCCTTATATT
>CABXDM010000032.1 GCA_902510965.1 uncultured Candidatus Actinomarina sp. | reverse complement strand
CCATCTATGGCCTTCTCCTGGATTAGCTATTTTTACATTTACCTGTAAATCTTGGGTACTGGTATAAAGTTCATCATAAAAATACATGGTCTCTCCACCTGCAGCAATACCATAAATTTTTGAATCATGAATAGTGCCTGCGAGCCAGTTGTCTATACAGGCATCTGGGTCTCTTGATGATGTTGGCCATGAAGTCCAAACATGGGTTGAGCGAGTTCCGTTTGACCCTATACATGGACCATTTGCATTTTCATCACCAAGCATTACATAGTTACCATCTGAAAGAATAGACCTAGGAGTACCAACTTGACTCGATGTTAAAACAACATCTGGCGATGTAGATGGACCTGGAAAAGAGTTCCAAAATAAAACTGCTTTTGCAACAGTTGCTGTAACAACAACTTTCGTGCCATCTGACCAAACACCCCAAGGCCATGAGTCACCAAAATTTACATAGTTAGTAATTGGGAGTTCATAATCAGCAGACTGGCCGGAAGATGCAGGAAAAGATGTCCAAACAAGGACTCTATTATTATCTGAATCCGCTACTAGTACTTTTCCATCGGGAGTAATAATTACTTGACCAGGAAAATCCATATTGTTTAAACCAGTTCCAGAATTATGTGTTATAAAATTTGCTTGTCCTAAAACTAAATCTGGTGGTGTGTTTGATGATGGAATAGTGTTCCAGATTAATACTCTATTGTTGAATCTGTCAGTAACGGCTAGCTTTCCATAATTTGCTGAAATTGAGACAGGGTGATTTAACTTGTTAGCACCTCCTGCATTATCAAACCCATACCCGGAAAGTAGAATGTCTCCTGTTTCATTTAACCCATAGCCAGTTTTTCCATTTGAGGTAGCAACAGAGTAACTTGGAGAGTATTCATAAATACTCAAGTCATACCATGAACCTGTGTTTTTTTCTTCATCACGATCTTGTTTAGAGTTCCCTGAGGGGGGTGTTGCCTCGTCACCATTATTATCGCCTCCTCCTGCAGGTGGTTGAGCTACATTGTTTGAACTACTTGGATCTTCAAAACATGCAATCACGATTCCTGACTCAAAACTATCTGGGTTTAAATCAGTGACTATATTTTGATAAATCTCTGTTGGCAATGACTTAGAGATGCACTCTAAAACCTCGTCTTCTGCTTCTTTTAAGATTTCTACAGCTTTTTCTATGTCAACACCACCATTTTGAGGTGGTGGCGGATTGTCACCTCCTTGAGGTGGTGGTGGATTGTCTCCTCCTTGAGGTGGTGGAGGGTTTTCTTGTTTTTTCTCATTCTCTGGCAAAATTTCCTCTCCAGGAGGAGGTGGGGAAGGCATATTTTCCAACTCCGAAGTGTCTGTGGGAAGCGGATTTTCTATAATTTCTGAAGTATTTTCTGGACTAGAACAGGCTTGAAAGAGTAGGAAGAGTATTAACCCTATATTTATTGACTTTTTCATATATATTCTATTATACGAAAATTTAATGAAATATAAATATTTAATAAATAATCAGTAAACTTATTACTAAGACTTCCTTTTGTGCCTTGAACCACTTAAAACAGGGCATAATAAACCAAAAATTACAGCCACAGGGGAGTCATTTGTATTTTTCCGTAGATTTAATTATTAATGTGTATTGTTACGTCTTTTTTAGGAAAAGGGATGGGTGCTGGATTAATTATTAGGGGTTCAGTGGATGAAATCTCCTCTATATTAGAAACTAACTTATATATGACATTCTTAAATAAATAACTAGCAAAGAATTTTCCAATACATGTATGTGCTCCTCCAGAAAATGGATAGTAAGCCTCATTTGGTTCATCTATATTTAAAAATCTCCTTGGATCACACTCTTGAGGATTGGCGAAATATCGCTCATCATTGTGCAAAACTAACGGACCAATAGCTACATAAGTTCCTGCATCTAATTCATAGTTATCAACAACGGTATCTCTCATGACGTATCGTAAAGAGAAAGGGACTGGAGGATACATTCGCATTGTCTCTGAGAATAAAGATTCACCCTTGATACCATTTTTTAAATCTGAAGTATCAGTAAGTGACATCTCTTTTGCTTCCTCTCTTAACTCTTCATAAAAAGCTTTATCTGTAGAGAGGTGGTGAATAGCAGTAGTCAATGTACTTGTTGTGGTGTCGTGTGCAGCTAGAAGTAAAAATATCATATGCTCTGCGATCTCATAATTGCTTAAGCCAGCCTCATGTTTATTTGTTTTAACTAATTCAGCAAACAATGTATTTGACTCTGTATTTACATTCTTAGCCTTGTTTTCGAAATACTTAAGTAAAGACTGTCTCGCTTTAAGGCCTCTTCTTAATTTTGTAAAAGGAAGTGGAACTCTAACAACAGAAGTTGCAGATTTTATTGCATCTGTAAATAACTTCTCTAATTCTTTTTGTCGTGAGGTATCAACTTCATCAAAAAATAATTGAAGTGAGATTTTGAACATCAACTCCTTCATGGTTGAATACAGCTTAATCGATTTACTTTCTTGAAGCTCTTCAATCCATGTGTCGAGTAGGGGTTGTACAATCTCTAAATAATTAGCTAGGGCATCTCTTCTAAAAGAGTCTTGGAGCAAACCACGATGGAACCTATGGTCATCAAAATCTCTTAACATCAAACCATTTTCGAATGTTTTCCCCAAAGAAAACTCCCAACCATGTTTAGATGAAAAATTATCTTCAGCATCTAAAAAAATATGTTTAGTCGCACTGGGGGTCATAAACATGGTTACTCTTCTGTGCAAAATAGAAATCTCAAAAATGTCTCCATATTTTTCCTGAAGGTTTTTGACCAATGACAGAGCATTTTTATTAAATTTTATAGAGTGACCAAAGAAAGGGTTTCCTTTATCTAAAGGGGGCTTAGTCATCATATATTTACAACTTTAAATAAATTAAGCCCAAAAAGCAAAAATCCCAGTTGATCTTGCGACCCTCCGGGATTTTCTACACTAATTCATTTTCGGTCTTGCGACTTCTTTTTCTTTAGTGTTTTATAAATTTACCTAATAATGGTCAGTTTGGCAAGAAAAATGAGCTTGTTTTTTTCGCGAACTTTTATACATTTTATTTATAAAAAACATATCCAAATGACTTATTAGGGTGTTGTCAAAATCATTGAATAAAGAATGTAATCCCTGTCTCCTAGTGCATTTGGGGCGACGGATGACACGATTAAATATGTACCATCATCAAGCAAAATTCCTGTTGGGTCTAAATAACTCATATCCATAGGTGATATTGAGCTACCGGTAAACTCCCAAGTAAGTCCATCTTTGGATGTTCCATAAAAAATACTTTGTGGCGTTTGGGGTAAGCCTTCTGGTGAGTATGAAAAAACTGCCTCCCAATTATTTTCTTCAGCGCGTAAAACTTCAAAATCTACATATCCATTTTCTAATCTATAGCCAGAGTCTTGAGTAAAGTTTGTTCCGTCTGTTGTATCGGAAGTTGCACTAACTATTTTTTCACCACGCATTCCAGATGATTCCGCAACCCAATAGAGTCTTACTCTTCCATCTGGCAAAAGAACAGCATCAGGAACCCCCCATGCCATACTCCCACCATCAGAAAAGCCTAAAGATTTAGATCTAGAATATGTTAACCCATCTTCGCTAAATACAGCTGTGTAAATTTCTTTTGATTTTGTATTAGGATTTAGTTCTACATAGTATCCTCTTCTAACGCCATCCAAAGTTTTTACTAATGTTAAATCTTGTACTCTATTAACTACACCTTGTCTTGTACAGTTAAGTTCATAGTCACATAAATCCACAGCTAGACCCATAACATCAAGACTTGAATAAAAAATTCTAAGTGTTGAACTATCAACAATTTCTATGTGAGGACTCACTCCCCTTGTGTTCATGTTGCTAATATTCGAAAGAACTGCATCAGGT
>CABXDM010000031.1 GCA_902510965.1 uncultured Candidatus Actinomarina sp. | reverse complement strand
AGCGACCTCTGCTTTACCTTCATATTCTTGCCGGTTTTATTTCTCTAGCTATTGCCTATGTACTTTTATTCATTAAGAAAGGTAATAAAAGACACAAAAAATTAGGGATGATTTATGTGTATGGGATGACAACTATTTTCGTGACTGCAATTCCATTAAGTTTGCTTGGAGAATTTAACCCATTTCTATTTGTTATCGCCATTTTTTCTTTTTATTTGGCATTTTCAGGATATCGCCAAGGTCGAGATAGAAATGGAGCACGTGAGCAAATAGATAAAGCACTGGGTATATTTATTACTGCTACCAGTATTCTTTTTTATTCTATGGCTGTGAGTTTATATATAATCGAAGATTCTATGTGGATTACTTCTGTAATTTTTGGATCCATAGCTTTAGTTTTTAGCATTAATGATTTTCGTCGTATGAAGATAGTTGAGCGACCAAATTTTTATGATAGAACTAATCTCCATTTAAATCTTATGCTTGCCGGAACTATTGCAACCACCACAGCATTTATTGTTACTATAGACCCATTTTCTACTCTTTGGCTTAATTGGGTTGCCCCGACTGTTGTTGGAACTCCTATTATTATTTATTTCTCAAAAAGAGAGTTAGCTAAAAAAGTTACTTAAATTATTTAATGATTTTTTAGATTTTTTGTAAATTGACCTTATTTTTTTTACTTGGTCTTCAGTTAATCTTGGATTAGGAAGTTCAACATCTATACCTATACTTTTTAACTTGACAATTAATTCAACAGTGGAAATTTTTAGTTCTCTAGCTAATTCATAAACATACATATTAAATATTATAGCTTGGAATATATTATAAGCTATATATTCATAATTGAAAAGGAAGTAAATTTATTTCAGTTCTTTTGCTAGATGAAGTACGTCTCTCATTGTTTTTATAATCTCCTCAGATTTGTAATATCTTTTGAAGAGGATTTTTCTTGAATTTACAAAGGTATCCTCTATTTTTAGTCTTCTGAGTTCTTTCTTAGAAGCCTCCACGATTTCTAGATTTCTTTTGATAAAGAGATCTGTCAGGTATTCATCATCACCGTCAAACTCCCCTCTCCAGTTTATTTTCAATCCCATATCAAAACTCTCTGGAAAGTAAGCAAAGAAAGAGACATACGTTGTTGAAGATTTTCCATGGCTTCTTGTGTACACTTCAACTTCACAGTTGTATCCATCAAGTTCACCAAATATCTTTTTCTTCCTAAATATATTCTTTGAAAGTACAGATGTAAAACCTAGAGCCTCAGAAGTAAGTGTAAGTGCTTTATTTATTCTTTTATTTGATGAAATAATCAGCCACACAATACCAACTACAAATAAGACGGGTATTGCAATTGCGATAACTTCTCTCATTATTTTATTGTATAAACATATTGATGTAGATGTCTTTTTTTTCTAGTACTCTTATAAATATGAATAAGATAGTTGAAGTTCTAACCACACCCCTAGTAACTTTCCCACTCATACTTACCGGGATGAATGCGATCATTTATCAAATAGCTGGTAAAAAGATTGGAAAAATTTGGGGTGCAACAACAGCTATTTGGCTTATTTCAGCTGCAATCTATGTTTGGTAATCTTATTCTTTGTAGTTATTCCAAGCTACATAGTTTCCAGCAGGAAAACCGACTGTAAATATTAAGTAGCCTACCCACAAAATAGCTAAATTGTCTGTCCCCACGAAAACATCTTCTCCAAGTGCAATTAGTAATGGAACTGCACCAGCTATCGTAACGTATCTCCAAACATCAGGTATCACACCATCAGCAATTGCTGTATATGTAATTACAGTAATTAAAAAGAAAAAGAAGAAAACCCTTAATGCTGGATCTTCAACAGGTGCACCTACTTCCAATAGACCAGAAATCAACATCGTCGCTGCAATCATAGCAATACCGTTTTGCCAGTTACTTGGTAGATCTTTATGTTCTATTAACTTATAGCTAAGAAGTATTACATTTGCAAGGGCAACAGCTCCTATGAATGCCATAACCTTATCTAAAATAGCAAATTCAAAATCAGGTATCTCATATGCCCAGGCGATGAATAATAAAACCGAAGAAACTTTCCCCTGTGTTTTATCATCTTGTAAAAATAGATTAAATTTTTTCATTATTTTCTTTTTTGTAGTCTTACTAAATACCTTAATCCGTCAATTTTTACTTTTCAAAAAAATAAGGAGAATATTAAAAAATTGAACTAGCTTTTGGATTTTCCAAGTCATAAAAGAAAAAGGGGCGTGAACCCCTTCTTCAAAGCCAAGCTTTTAACAACCGCATTAAAAGTTGACCAGTTAACAATCTAACAATGTAAAAAGTATAAGAAAAGAGAAGTTTCTATTTTTATATATCAGTTTAAAACTCTTCAAGAAGATAAACCTACATGGGTTGTATAGTTGTTAACTTATGGACTAACTTACTTGTTCCCACAGAATAGGTAAGTTAATAGATAGGGAGCTTATGCTCCCTTTTCTATAGGATCTTAAGCAAAAAAAATAGAACCAGCTCCTAAAATCCCTTTTTCAAATTTGGTCTTTGCTAGATTTTGGGCTGGTTCTATAAGATAATTTTTACCGTGCTATTTTTACTCAATAGCACTTTTCCTGATAATCCAATTTCCCCCTAAGTAGATACTTCAAGGCTATCAAGAACACTAAGTGGTTTCTTGTATAAGCCGATGTTTTCACATGGCTAAGTTGATTGTGAAAGTCTTATCGATTAAAATGGTATCTTGTGTGACTAAATATTTTTGAAAATATATTTATTAAACACTTTCATTTTTTCAACCCAAGTGTCTTCATAAAAATAATGTACAGATGCAGCAACAGATGATAATAAGGCATTCCCATCTTGTGGGGTAAAACAATAACCTGTTAACTGATTACCTTTTACATGTAATGAATTAACTGCCACAACACCATGTGAGAGAATCCTTCCATGGTATCCATGGTCTCGACCGAAAGAGAAGACTTTATTGGAGGAAAGTTTCTCAGTAGACATAAGATGCTCACTACTATCTAGCTCTTCCAGGACAGTGTTGAGCTCTAGACTATTTTTAAATGTTAAGTTGAACCAAAGCGTATGCATGTATTGGGTTGGTAGTTTTATCGCTGAGGAAAATAGATCTAACTCCAGACCATCTTGTTTGAATAATTCATAAACATCTCTGGCATGGTGCGTGCCAAAATCTTGATTGTCATGTTTAGTAATAGTCGGTGATGGGGCAAAAGAGTCATTTTGTGAGACATCATTTGCTCTACGAAGACAAACAAATCTACCATCACTCAATTCTCGACCAGCGTCTTGAGTGAAAGTTTGAACAATAGAGGCCATGTTGTGGGTATTACAAGAGGCAACAAGATATTTGTTAACATCAGTGGTTAATATGTCATTATTAATTCCCCAAGCAAAGAAGGGGCCAAAGCCGTGTTCTGATCCCTGAGCAAGATAGCGCTTACTAGGATCTAATTTGGAATACACCCTATCCCAATTGTCATTGCCGGTTGGTGTGCAGTCAATAATTACTTGGGAATCTAAATATGCGTTTGCAACGTCACCTGCATCAAAACCTAGTGTTTTAAAATCTGCAATAGTTTCTGTTTTTGTAACTAACTCGGCACCTTTTCTCTGGAGTGCCTCTACTTTTCCTTTTTCCTCAGTTAAAGGAGTTCTTTTAAAAAAGTAAACGTTGTCAATACCTAGTGCTGGTTTATGTTCAGCAAGTAAACCAATAAGAGGTTCACCAATTGTTCCAGTTCCAACGACTAAAATGTTTTTACTCAATATAATATAAGAATATCAAAAATTATGAATAACAACTCCATTTTTCAATTTTCCCAAGAGCACACTGACGGTGATGCCTCTTTAACAGATCTGCTTGGAGGCAAGGGTGCAAACTTATCTGAAATGTCCAAGATGGGAATTAAGGTTCCACCAGGTTTTACTATTACTACAGAAGTATGCAATTACTTTATGGACCATTCACAACTTCCTGATGAGTTAGAAGATGAGATAAAAAATGCTGTTCAAAAATTAGAAACCTATTCAGGTAAAAGTTTTGGAGGCGATGGCACGCCACTTCTCCTTTCAGTTCGTTCAGGTGGTAAGGTTTCTATGCCTGGCATGATGGATTCGATTCTTAATATTGGATTAAATGATGACAATGTTAATAAACTGGCCGAGTCTTTTAATGATCAAAGGTTCGCCCTAGACTCTTACAGGAGACTCATTCAAATGTACTCCAATGTTGTCTTAGGGCTAGAGCATGAGCGATTTGAAGCCGTTTTGGCAAACAAAAAAAGAATGGACAATGTTACTTCCGATGCAGATTTTAATGTTGAACAACTCAACTGGATTATTGATGCTTATAAAAATACAGTTGAGAGATTCTCAGATGCTCCATTTCCACAAGACCCCCAGGAACAGCTAATTGGTGCCGTAGAAGCTGTCTTCAGTAGTTGGCTAAATAATAGAGCGATCACCTATCGAAAGATTAACAATATTCCAGATGCATGGGGCACTGGAGCAACTGTCCAAACTATGGTGTTTGGTAATTTAAATGAGAAGTCTGGCACAGGAGTTGCTTTTACTAGAAATCCATCAAATGGAAATAAAGAACTTTATGGGGAGTATTTAATGAATGCTCAAGGAGAAGATGTCGTTGCGGGGATTAGAACTCCATTACCATTAAATAAAGATGCTTCAGAGGATGGAAACTCTTTAGAAGTGAATCATCCTAATGTGTACAAAGAGATTATCGAGATAAGTAACAAACTAGAGAGCCACTTTAAAGAAGTACAAGATATTGAATTCACAATCGAGAATGAAGAACTCTATTTATTGCAAACAAGAAATGCTAAAAGAACTGCTCAGGCAAG
>CABXDM010000030.1 GCA_902510965.1 uncultured Candidatus Actinomarina sp. | reverse complement strand
TTAAATTCAGGTATAGTATCTCCAACTTGTAAGCTCATTTGTTTCTCCTTTTTTCTACACTTTAGTAACTTTTTTTAAATAGGCGGTAGAGAAGTTCTTGCAGCCCAAGAGATTGGGTCTTCAATCTCACTCCTGCTTGGTATCAAGTCCTTATCCAAAAGCATGTCATCAATTGAGTATTGACTATTAGACGATACTAGGAAATCAAAGAAAAGCGATGTTGATTCGTCTAGCTCACCTATACTTTTTTCAATTTCACCAAGAGGACTCTCACCAAATGTAAAACTCAAATCCATCAAAAGGTCATATGTTGTATTGTCTTGAATTAAATTTAAACTCTTAGCTTTTGATTTTATGATACCCCTATAAAAACTAAGTGGTGCAATAATCTCTTCAATTATTTTTGAAGAGTCAAATCCTTCAAGTCCTGAGAAATTTTGCAACATATCCTCAGGGTTTGCCATCTTTGATGGATCTAGATCTAAGTCTTTAAATCCTTCCATCATCTCTTTACTTGCTTTTTCAAGATTCTCAATTATTTTTTCAAAAGGGGAGGTATATTTACCAAGACTTAAAGCGACAACTTCCAAGGTTAGCAGTGATAGAGCAAGTTCATTTATATCGGTTTCAAATTGTTCTATTCGTTCAAAATATTTATTTTTATTAATAGCGAGAATGTCTGATTGTGGAAGAATAATTCCAAACTGGCTAAGTCCCCACATATTCTTACTGATCATTCCAGCTAAGTTACCTAGTTGCATACCAATTATGGAAGATTGGATGTTTCCTATTTGTAGTCCTCCAGGAAGGTCACCAATACTAAATTTTGAAAAGTCAAAATGTTGTATTGAGTTCAAGAACCATTCACCATAAAGACTTGGCTCAAGTATTTGAATACTTGTTTGCTCTGAATCAAAATTACCTACATTATGAATATTTAACTCTAAGAACCTAAAGATTTCATTCAAATCTAGTTGATCATTAGAGAGTTTAAGAATATCTTCCGCACTATCTTTGTTTAAATGTTTGTTAATTTGTTTTGAAAGTTCCCAATTCACATCTGAGTCATTGTTATTAAACAGATTAAAGAATTGAGAGAAAATATCTTCAGACATTAGACATCAGATGGTCTTAGGTCTAATAAGAATTCCAAAGTTATGGTTTGGCCATTTCTAATTATTTCAATAGAAATTTCATCTCCAGCTTTTTTACCTCTCAAAAAACTTATCAATCCATCTAAGGTTTTAATATTTTTTCCATTAACTTTTTTAATAATATCACCAGGTAATGCTCCAGCTTTACCTATTGCATATATATCGTTAGCTGGTCCGTACAATTCCTGGATTTCGACTCCTGAGAAAATTCTTGCTCCATCTTCGGCTACTTCAAAGTGTTGGGCGCCTAAAATTCCAAGGAATGAATGATAAACTTTTCCATCATCAATTAAGTCCTGGCTTATGTTTAAGGCTAAATTTATCGGCACTGCAAATCCAAGACCCTCTGCGCCGACATCAGCGGTAGCGATAGCAGTAGTAATACCAATTAATTCACCTCTTTGATTTAAAAGAGCCCCACCACTTGATCCTCTAGTTATAGGTGCATCAGTTTGTATGAGTCCAAATAAAGTAACTGACGAGTTCATGTCCTGTCCACCAACATCGAGTCTTCTCTCTAATGCAGAAACGATACCAGTAGTAACAGTTGGGGCTGCTCCTAGCGTAAGTGGATGACCAATAGCTACTGCCAAATCTCCAACAAGTAGTATGTCACTGTTTCCAATAACAATTGGTGTTAAGCTACTTGATTCAATTTTGACTAAACCAATATCAGTAAGTTTATCTGATCCGATAATTTCAGCTTTATACATCCTTCCATCTTCAAAAATAACCCTAACGGAAGAAGCTTCATCAATTACATGATGATTTGTTATGATTAACCCCTCTGCTGATATAACTACTCCAGAACCACCACCTAAAGAAATGAATTCATCATTTTCGTTAACTTGCCCTACTTGAATTTGAACTATAGTTTTTGTAGCAATCTCAGCAATTGAAACAATTTCAGTTGAATCAATTCTTGGCATGATCACTTCTGTTTCAGTAACCGTTTCGGTGATAGTTACGGGATCAGGAATGATAATTTCATTTTCATCAAATATTCCGTAAACATAAAGAAAAGATAAAACAATGATGCTTGTAAGTATTGAGCTTCCAAAAATTGTGTTTAGTGAAGATTTATTTTTTGGAGTTTTTTGCTCCAGTAAATCAGAGATATACTTTTCTTGCTTAAATAATTCTTGTTGCTCGAAATTTTCATTATCCATACCCATCATCTTATATGTAGTTCAAATGTAGTGATATTTATACAGAAAGGAGATTATTTTGAAATTTGAAGTTATGACTTAATCATATATATTTGGTTTCTGTTTTTTTATTCATCTTTAATTTGAATTGTGAATTCAATAAATCATCAGTTAAAGTAATAAGGTACATGTTAGCTATTGAAAACCTAGAAGTAGTTTACCAAGATGTAATCCTCGTCTTAAGGGGAGTTTCTTTAGAGATCAAAAAAGGAGAAATTGTTGCATTACTTGGTAGCAACGGCGCAGGAAAAACTACAGTCATTAGATCAATTACTGGTCTTTTAGATGTTCAAAATGGTGATATAACAAAAGGATCAATTTCAGTAGACGGAGAGGACATTACAAACTTAGATCCTTCAAAAATTGTTGAAAAAGGTATAGCACAGGTTCTTGAGGGAAGAAGAATCTTTTCTGAGCTAACTGTTATTGAAAACTTAAGACTTGGTGGACATACAAATAGTAATGACATTAAAGATAATATCGATAAAGTTCTAGATCTGTTTCCAATCCTTAAAGAGAGATCAAAAGGGAAAGCTGGCTACCTATCTGGGGGAGAGCAGCAAATGTTGGCAATTGGACGAGCATTAATGTCTAATCCAAGTTATCTTCTCTTGGATGAACCAAGTCTAGGCTTAGCTCCAAAACTTGTTGATGAGGTTGCAGAACTGATTCAAGAAATAAACTCTCAAGGGGTAACAGTTTTGCTTGTCGAGCAGAATGCAAATATGGCCCTTAATATTTCTGATCATGGTTATATTATGGAAACGGGCAATGTTGTAATGGACAATAAAAGCAATATGTTGCTTAATGATGAGGATGTAAGAGAGTTTTATTTAGGTTTGAATGCTGAGGGAACAAAAAGAAAATCTTTCAAAGATGTAAAGCATTACAAGAGAAAGAAAAGGTGGTTGTCATAGAATCTTTAAAGTTTGAGAATGTGACATTAAAATTTGGTGGTATTACAGCATTGAATGACATAAGTTTTGAGGTAAAGCCAAAAAAGCTATATTCAATAATAGGACCAAATGGTGCTGGTAAAACCTCAATATTCAACTGTATAAGTGGCATTTATAGACCAACTACCGGAACAGTGAAATATGGAAATAATAACATTAACGAACTAAGACCAGATGAAGTTGCTTCGCTAGGGATCGCAAGAACTTTTCAGAATATAGAATTATTTGAAAATATGACTGTACTAGACAATATTTTAATTGGATGCCACAGACAATTAAACTATGGACCTGTATCAAGTTTGCTATTTAGTAAAAAGGTTAAGAAAAATGAAATCGAGGCAAGAAAAAATGCTGAAGAAATTATCGATTTTCTTGAAATAGAACAATTTAGATACTCTTATATCATGTCATTACCTTATGGTGTTCAAAAAAGAGTTGAATTGGGAAGGGCCCTTGCAATGAATCCTGACTTACTTTTACTTGATGAGCCTGCTGCAGGAATGAATAATGAGGAAACCGAAGACATCGCAAGATTTATTATTGACATACATGAAGAAATGAACAAGACGATAATTATGGTTGATCACGATATGAACATGATTATGGATATTGCAGAAGAGGTCATGGTATTAAATTTTGGAGAAAAATTAGCTGAAGGTGTTCCAAATGAAATTGTTAAAGATAAAAAAGTTATTGATGCATATTTAGGAGTGAGTTAGTTATGGCATTATCCATGGATCAAATTTATGAAGAAATTTTGAGGGATGGGGGAGAGACTCCATCTAAAAAAGTAAGAGAAACGGCTCAAAGATTTCCAGATATGATTGCAATGAGATATAAAGAATTTGGTTTATGGCAGGAAACTACTTATGAAGACTTTTGGCTTAAGTCAAACTACTTAGGTATGGCACTTAGACATTTTGGAGTTGAGAAGGGAAATTCAGTAGCAATTCACTCTGAAAATAGACCAGAGTGGTTTATTGCAGATATCGGAATCCAGTCAATGGGCTACGTAAGCGTTGGTTTGTATCCTTCAAATCCATCATCAGAAGTACAGTATTTACTATCGCATTCTGAATCTAAAATATTATTTGCAGAAGATCAAGAACAAGTCGATAAAGCACTTGAAGTTATCGATGATTTACCTGGATTAGAAAAAATAATTTATTTTGAGGAAAGAGGTCTCTACAACTATGACCATCCAAAGTTAATGAAATTTGCTGAGTTTCTAGAAATTGGTAAAACTGAATACGACTCACACCCAACTTGTGTAGATGAACATTTAGATGCCATAGAAGATGAAGATATTGCTTTTTTGGTTTACACATCAGGAACCACAGGTCCACCAAAAGGGTCTATGATTTCACATGGAAATATTAAATGGGTTGGCTCACAAATCCCAAACTTTTCATTAGTAAAGTCAGTAACTGCAACTAATCCACAATTCTTATCCTATCTACCCTTATGCCACATATTTGGGAGACTTACAGACTTATTAATTGCTACTCATACTCACGCAACAATTAACTTTGCAGAGTCAATTGACACAGTTCAAATGGATTTAGTAGAAATACAGCCAACAATTTTTCCAGCAGTACCAAGAATTCTTGAAAGGATGCACGCTGGTGCGATAGTACGAATGAAAGATGCTACTTTTCTTAAAAAACAATTATTTCAAATTTCCATGTACTTTGGGAATTTAGGTGCTGAACGTAAAATTGAAAAAGGTTTTAATGATAAAGTTGCACAAATTTATATTGGAATTGGATGGTTGCTTGCTTTTAGAACTTTAAAGAAAAAGTTAGGCCTAAGTAAAGCAGAAACAGCTATTTCTGGTGCAGCACCTATTG
>CABXDM010000029.1 GCA_902510965.1 uncultured Candidatus Actinomarina sp. | reverse complement strand
GAGTTATTTTCATTTATTATGACTCTATAAGTTTCTGATTCGTTGAGTGTTGAGTTGCTAAAAGATGACTCATAAGAATAAGTTCCTAGAAAAGAAGCTTTTGTAAAATGTCCAAGTAAAAAAATAACCATTATCGTAATCAAAACTGCATATGAATAAAATTTAACTGATTCAGTAATGAGGGCTGATCTTGGAAGTAAAACTAGAAAGATAAGAAAAATAGTAAACGGCCAGTAATCAAGATAATCATAAATTATAGAAAGTCTAAGAAGTCCAAAAAGATAGAGAGAGACATGTAAACCAATAAGAATAAAGAATATTGCTCGTAATGTTGAATAGTAGTTTTTCACTGAGAGCCGGAGAGGGGAGTTGAACCCCTGACCTACGCATTACAAGTGCGTTGCTCTACCACTGAGCTACTCCGGCGAATATTAAAATGATAGCAAACATATATTTTGAGTTAATTTATTTTTTAATAAATAATTGATACATTGCCACTGCAGCTGATACTGAGACGTTTAGTGACTCAATATCATTATCCATATTGATACGTGAAATTAGGTCTAATTTTTTTTGGACTTCACCGCTAAGACCATTTTCTTCTGAACCAACAAAAAGTGCATATTTTTGAGTTTTAAGATCAATATCACTGATTTCAATTTCACCGCTCATATCTAAGCCTAAGGTCCAGATATCTAAAGAATTAAATTTCTTAATCAGTGAGAATATTGAGTTATAAAATACAATTTCAACCTTTTCTAATCCTCCACTAGCTATTGAAAAGGTTCTTTCAGTTATTTTTACTGATCTTTTAAGAGGTATTGCTATGGCTTCAAAGTTAAATGCTGCCGCACTGCGTGCGATAGCTCCTATATTATTTGTATCCTGAATGTGGTCGCAAACAATAAAATTTTTATTTGCAAATTTATTCATATCTTTCTCTTTAAAAGTTTTCTTAGGATTACAAAGTGCAACAATTGAGTGTCTGGGGTGATAAGGCCATTCCTCTTTAGATTTGATCGCTGAAATTTCTACTTTGTTTATTTTTGCTAAATTTAATATTGTTTCAAAATTCTCTGATTTAGTTTCTTGATGAAGATAGCATATTTTTATTGCCCTTCCTGATTCTAAAACTGATAGAACAGCATTCTTTCCTTCAATTATTGTTCCAAGACCAGCCATCTTTTTTCCCATCTTCGATCTTTATTCCAATTTCTAGAAGTTTATTTCGCATTTCATCCGCAATTTCATACTCTCTCTCTAAACGATATTTTTCTCTAATATTTATAAATTCACCCATAGCTTGTTCTATAGTTTCGAAGATTATTTTGTATTCTTCGAAAAATTTTATCAGCTTATCCTTAGGTAATTTCTCATTTTCTACTTTTGTAAAAGTGAAACCTAATATATCAAAAATAAACCTAACAGTTGACCTTAAGTTTTGTAACTCTTCCTCTTCAAGAGTTACTGATTGATTAATTTGAATAAAAATTTCTCCAATAAGTTTTGGTGTGTTTAAATCATCTCCCATACATGCTTCAAAAATATTCAAAAGGTTCTTGTCCATGGGTGCTGACTTTGATTCTTCAACAAATTCTGATATTTTTTTGAATGTAGTTCTGGATTCAATTAATAAATCTTCAGTAAACTCTTGCGGACTTCTGTATTGTGCTCTTAAGAAATAAAATCTCATTACATCGCCACTGTATTCATCAATGTAATCCTTGAGAATTTTTACATTACCTTCAGACTTTGACATTTTTTTACCGGATAAATTGATCATTCCATTATGCAGCCAGTATTTAACAAAATTTTTATTTGGCTTAGCTGCTTTTGATTGTGCTAGTTCATTTTCATGATGAGGAAATATTAAATCATTACCACCACAATGAAAATCAATTTCTTCACCAAGTAGCGCGTTTATCATAGCAGAACATTCTATATGCCATCCTGGTCGTCCTTTACCCCAATCCGAATCCCAGTACGGCTCTCCCTCTTTGGCAAATTTCCACAATGCAAAATCTTCTGGTGCGTTTTTATCATCTTGAACTTCAACTCTTGTTCCAGAAATAACTTCATCCAGCTTTCTTCCCGAAAGCTTTAAGTAGTCCGTAAAATTTGAGGTCTCGAAGTACACCCCAGACTCTGAAATATATGCCATATCTTTATTAAGAATTTGAGTTATATACTCTTTTATCTCATCGATATACTCTGTTGCCTTTGGCTCTTTGTCTGGAGTGAGGCAGTTTAAGCTTGAATAAACATCTCCAAATTCTGTCATAACTTTATTAGCTAATTCTTGAAATTCAATACCTTGTTCTGATGATTTGGAAATAATTTTATCATCAATATCAGTAATGTTTCTAACGAATAAAACTTTATGGTTTAGATACTTTAAATACCTAATAAGGAAATCGAAAACTACTGAAGATCGTCCATGCCCAATATGTGGCGAAGATTGAACAGTTGGCCCACAAAGATAAATTTTGATTTCATCTTGAGACAACTCGACCTCTTCCAGCGATTTTGTGTATGAATTATATAAATTAAGCATCTGTCAAAGATATTGAAACAAAAGCAGCTGATGCTTCGTTGTTGCCAATAATTCCTAATTTATCAACTGACTTACCTTTAAGATTTATTCTGTTTTTATCAAAACTCAATAGTTTTGATATATTTTCTTCGATAACTTCACTTTTAGAGGAAATATTAATTTTTTGAGAAATTATCGTCATGTCAATATTATTTATTTTAAATGTCGAAAAATTAATTTCTTCAAGAATGGATTTAAGCATTTCAGTACTCGCAATATTTAAAGGAGTCTTTTCGTTCGATGGAAAGTAGTGGCCGATATCTTTATTGGAGGTAGCACCTAGAATTGCATCTATTAAAGCATGTAATAAAATATCGCCATCTGAGTGTGCTTCAAAACCATCTTCATCAAAAGCTACTCCACCTAAAGTGAGTGGTTTTGAATTAGAGTGTTTGTGTATATCCCAACCAGTACCAATAAACATATCTAATTCCAGTCTAATAAAAGATTTTTTATCTGGATTACAATCCGTCGTCAGGATCTTCTTCAGGAAGATACTGATTAATTTTTTCTACTGCAGCTTCCTCGTCAATGTCTAAAGCACAAGCAACTTCACTTGCTAAAGTTGTCCTAGCCTTTGCAAGCATCCTCTTGAGTGCAGGAGATATTCCTTTATTAATCTGGGCATGAGTGAGGTCTCTAACGACTTCAGCAACTTGCATTACATCGCCAGATGTCATTTTTTCAGTTAGAACCTTATACCAACGGCTCCAATTTGTTCCCGCTTCCTCAGGCTTTTCTTTGAATATTGGAAATACTTTTCTAGAAACTGCACTTTTTGATATTACTGGCCTGATTACCTCGTCTACGGTATCTACAGGAACCATCACTGTCAGTCCGTCCATTAAAACTTCTATTTCAAAGTATTGAATTCTTTTTGATTTTGGTTCCCCTTCAACAAATACTTCAACATTTTTATTTACTTTTCTAACAACTTTTGCTGCACCATGATGGGGGTGAACAACGAACTGATTTGGTTTATATTTATCTTCAATTTTTTTTGTTTTTGTAGCCATAAAACTAAACGATACTATATTTTCTGTACTATCTAGTGTCCATTTATATAAGAAAATCCAATATTTTTCAGTAAAGTATCAAAATAATCCCGTAATTGTTGTGCCCTATTCCTTCCAATACCATCAACTTGAAATAATTTCTCAGTAGGAGCACCTAGTAATCGTGGTAAAGTTTTAAATTTCTGAATTAGAGAGTCGTGAAGGTTTTCTGGTAGTCCGGGTAGTCTTGCTAACACCCTAAACCCTCTCGGTGTAGAAATTTCATCTAGGGGCTCCATTAAAAGTACAGAGCCCAAATGAGAGATTGTATTAAGCTCTTCGTAACTTAAATTTGAGATTTCGCTCTTCACTTTTTTTATATTTCTATATTTTTTAGATGGGAGGTGGTCTTTAAGAACCAGGGACAATGTATTTTCAACCCCTGACTCCAAAGATTCAATTTGAATCATGACAATGCCAGCCTCTTCACCCAAATTTTCAGCTTCATTTTTAACCTGATTAGCCAATCTTGTTAAAAGCTCTCCTCTTTGTATTACAGTTAAAACTTGTTGATTGGTAATAGTATCTTCAATCTCAAGCTCACTAAGTTCAAGTAATACTTCGTCAAAACGTCTCCTCATTCTGTCAACAGATTGCAAAGACTCATTGACTCTTCCAAGTATCATCGCTGGTGCTTCAAGTTCATTAACTTTCATGTTGTGAAATACTTTTATAGCTGATGACTCCTCTGAAACTGCAATAACCTTGAGGTTCGTCTCAATAGACACCCTCTCGGCAGTTCTGTGTCTAGTACCCGTTTCAGAAGTTTGTAGACTGTCGGATGGATTTAAATGAACATTAGCTTTTAATATCGTTGAAACACTTTCATCAACAATAATTGCGCCGTCCATCTTTGCAAGTTCACTAAGCATCTCTGGTGAGTATTCACAATTTTTAAGATTGATACCGCCGCTAGAAATTTTATCTAATTTATTTGATGATCCAATTACAATCAGGGCTCCACTTTTTTTATCAGCTATTAGATCAACACCTTTTCGTAAAGGCTCTCCTGGAAGTAAGTAATTTTTATTCATATATATATTTATTCTTTTATTATTTGAGTATTTTATTTATTCGAATGTTACTGTATTATTTTATTATTAATTTAGTTTCTAAGGTATAGAAGTGGAAAATATTACATGCAAAGCTTGTTCAGCAAGCATAGATCAAGATCTTGAATTTTGCTCAAGTTGTGGTGAGTGGCTTGGGTTAAAAATGGAAAATCTCAAAGAAAATGACGCCCCAAAAGCTACTGCCGAAGTGAGAAATAGAGTACCTCAGATAAAATGTTCGAGCTGTAATGCACCCAACATTCCATCTATAAAAAACTGTAAAGAATGTGGTAATCCTTTAATTAAACCACTTTCAAGTTACGGTGCTGCAAGTCTTCCTAATAGAAAAGAAGTGCCAGGAATAAGGGCTGTGTTTTTCCTTGCTCTCATTGTGCCATTGATTGCAGGTGCTAGCTTTTTTTATAACTCAAGAATTGCAGATGATGTAATTGAAGAGATTGCTGCTGTCGAACAAACCACCAGCACCAGTAGTAC
>CABXDM010000028.1 GCA_902510965.1 uncultured Candidatus Actinomarina sp. | reverse complement strand
CAAGAGCATCATCTCTTTTACTAAATACACCCGAGATCTGAATATAGTATTCGTTCTTAAGGTTTGTCTCTATAGTTGATTCCTTATCAAAAACTAACTGTATTTTTGAGTCAAAATCTCTTAAATCAACAAAGGTTAATCCCCCATGATCTCTTATGCTGTCAACCCACCCATAAAGATCTTTGATGGCTGTGCCATTTTCTATATTTGATAGTTCTTTAATTATCAATTAATACCTCTACATTGAACTTTATGGAAGTGTTATTCTCCAAGTCTTTAATTGTATCTTCATCAGTATTAACTACATATTTGGCTCCAAGATTTTTGGCATTTTTAAATTGTGAATTAATCTTTGATAAACGTGGAGGTTTGGAATAGTTTATATTATTTTGGTCTAATAATTTACATAAACGAGAGATTTTATCGATGTCAATTCCAATGATATAAACTTTAGGAGATTTATTTTTAATATCAATAATGTTCATTATTCTCTCTATTCCGAAAGCTACTCCAACACCATTAAATGATCCAATATTAAGAATTTCAGCCAGTCGATCATAACGACCCCCACCACCTAAGACAACTCCATCATCATTTATAAATTCAAAGGTTAGGTCGTTATAATAATCAAGGCCTCTCACAAGTCTTGTATTCTCTTTAAAGTTAATATTGTTATTACTCAATAAAGATTTAAGTGATTCGTATTTTTGAGATGAAATATCATTTATGAAGTTACTTATTACAGGAGCATCTTGGATAACCTTTGAGTCAAGAGAATTATTCGAATCTAATATCCTAAGTGTATTTAGCTCAAGTTTTTCCCTACTTTCATCAGAGAGATCATCTTCGTGTGTCTTAAAATAAGTATAAAGTTCCTTGCTATATAATTCACGATCATCGATGGAACCAATTGTATTTATTTCAAGTGTAAAAGTTAAATTTAAGTTATTTAAGAATCTTATAGAATCATTAATAACTTGGAAATCCGAAAAGCTATCGAGGTTACCAATAATCTCTACGCCACCCTGTGTAAACTCTCTGTATCTGTTCTTTTGGGGATTTTCATACCTAAACATCTGTCCAAAGTATGAATATTGGTTTGTTAACTCTTTTTGATTTTGAGCATGGTATCTAACAATACTTGATGTGCCTTCCGGTCTTAAAACTAAGGTTCTACCACCCTTGTCGTTAAATTGATACATTTGTTTAGATACAATCTCTGAATTCTCACCAATTGACTTTTCGAATAGTTCACTATGCTCTAAATGAGGTGTTTGAATGTATGAATAACCAGAATTATTGAATACATCAAAAAAACACTGCCTTACATGTAAAAACTTTTCAGATTCATTTTGATATATATTTTGAGTACCCTTAACTTGCTCAATCATTTACATGTTCCTTTATAAAAATATTATCTTTACTTATGATACTAACTTTTTCAGACTCCCCATGACCAGGAAGTATTTCATAGTCTGGATTAAAATTCGCAAATACATTTTTAATTGAGTTGATCATTGCAGCGTGATTACCAGACGTAAGATCTGTACGACCTATAGATTCTTTAAACACAAAATCACCTGTAAAGATAATACCTAAATCTGGAAACTCAAATGAAGTGCTTCCAGCGGTGTGGCCTGGATTATGGTGAGATTTGATGAATTGATACGGTATTTCATTGATGTCTTTAATGGTTCCATTAAATTGCTCAGCTTGAAAGTCATTATTGGTAAACATAGCAATCTGTTCTTGTGGATTTCTTGCTAAAAATTCATCTTCTAGATTCATGAATATATTTGAAGGAAAAAGTGACATTCCCAAAGCATGATCGAAATGACCATGTGTTACAAGTGCACCACCAATTGATAGATTGTTTTTTCTAACATAATCCAGTGGTTCAGTTAAATCAGGCGGTAAGTCGATAAATATACATATGTCATTACCAAAAGGTCTTAAAACATAACAGTTGGAAGTAGTAAAGCTTGTAAATTGGTATATATCTGATTTCATTTTTTACCTGGAAATATTCGTGCAGCTTCAAATACATTTTCAATATTTTTTGCGTCTTTTATAATCTCTTCTAGTTGAGTGTTATCACTGATTTCAATCTGGAAAACTAAACTAACTATTCTCTTACTGCTGGTTACTGACTTAGCTACTAATATATTTCCACCATTATCAGATATTGCTATTGTTGCATCTCTCAAAAGATAGGGTCTGTCTATAGCTTCAATTTCAAGCCAAATAATATTTCCAGTATGTGTACTAAATCCCCATGCAACATCAATTATTCTTTCTCCTTTTGTGCTATCTATCTGAATATTCATACAATCAGAACGATGAACGGAGATACCATTTGAAATTGTCACAAATCCTAAAATATCATCACCAGGTACAGGTACACAGCATTTTGCCATTCTGACCTTAATATCATCATATCCTTCTACGATTATGAGTTCTGAATTTTCACTAGTCTTAACTTCAGGTGTAAATATATCTTCATCATCAGTAATTTCTTCTGGAAAGACAAATTTTCTTATCTTATTTGCTATGTTGTCAATTTTTAGGTTTCCGTTACCAAGTTTTTGATAAAACATTTCATAATTTGGTAAAGAAGTCTCATTTAATATATTTTTAAGAATATCATCTTTGTTTGCAAAATTTAAAATATCCGTGTTGTCGTCTAGCCAAATATTTAATATTTGCTTACCTTTTTGAATATCCTCATCTTTCATTTGTTTTTGATACCATTGTTTTATTTTGGATCTTGCTCTTGATGTTTTTACTATATTTAACCAGTCACGACTCGGCCCTTTAGTGTTGTCATTAGTAGTCAAAACTTCAATAGTATCTCCAGTTTTTATACTATTACTAAGGTTTGTTAGCTTACCATTTACTTTTGCCCCTATCATCTTTTCTCCTACTTCTGTATGAACAGCGAATGCAAAGTCAACTGCCGTAGAACCAGATGGAAGAGTTACTACATCACCATTTGGTGTTAAGCAAAATATTTCGTCTTCATATAAATCGAGCTTCATATGTTGAAGGAATTCATTTGGGTCGGGGTATTCTGTTGAGATATTATTCAATTCGCTAGTCCATTCAGTTAGATCATTAGAGGGTTTTTCTTTATATTTCCAATGTGCAGCGACACCAAACTCTGCACGGTAATGCATTTCACGAGTTCTGATTTGAATTTCAACTCTGTTTCCTTCAGGTGTGAGGACTGTTGTATGAAGACTTTGGTATAGGTTGAACTTCGGCATTGAAATAAAATCTTTAAAACGACCTAAAACAGGTTGAAAATTAGCATGTACAAGACCAAGGATCGAATAACAATTTTTAACATCATCAGTGACGATACGAACACCTATTAAATCATTTATCTCGTGAAAAGAAAGACCACTATTAATAATTTTTTTATATATAGAATAATTATGCTTAGGTCTACCAACAACATCTGCCGATATTGAATTATCACCTAAGAGTTCAGATAGTATTTTTGTTGTTTTTTCTATTTCTGAATTTCTATGCGGAGATGCTTTTTCTATTAAATTTTCTATCTCTAGATGTTGTTTTTTGAATAATATTTCAAAGGAAGTGTCTTCTAATGTATGTTTTATGTTTTGTAACCCAAGTCTATGGGCTAAGGGTGCGTATACGTATAAAGTCTCGTTAGCAATCTTTTCTTGTTTCCAGTCGTTAAGGTGTTCAAGTGTCTCGATGTTATGCAATCTATCAGCAAGTTTGAGGATGAGAACTCTTATGTCTTTAGACATTGCAACTACCATTTTCCTAATAGCATCAGCTTTCGCTTCTTCTTTTGTGTTGTATCTAATCCGATCTAATTTAGTTACTCCATCAACAATATTTGCTACATCTGTGCCAAAGGAATCTTTGATATTTTTGTATGTAATGTCAGTGTCTTCAATAAGATCATGTAACAAGGCAGCGGTAACAGTTTCAATATCCATACTCAAATCAGATAAATATATTGCAACACTCAATGGATGAATAATATAGGGCTCTCCTGATTTCCGTTTTTGAGTGAGATGTCCTTTATATGCCATATCATAGGCAGACAATATCGTGTTTAGATCCTCATCCACATAACGTGATTTGAGTTCTGATAATAGTTCTTCTACTTCTGAATTTAAAACTTTTTCGCCCATAACTATATGGTAGTAAGAAAATTATTTATTAATTATCTTTGCTAAAAATGGGACGGTTACAAAAATTGAGCTGTAAGTACCTGATAAAATTCCTATAAAAAGTGGTAATGCAAAATCAGACAGAGTACCAGATAAACCTAAATAATTACCTAGGAATAATATCGAAGCTATTGGAATTGCAGACGTGATAGATGTATTTAAACTTCTCATCAGCACCTCATTAAAAGTTTTATTCAGTGAACCGTCTGTTAAGTATGAATACTTAGATGATTTAATAGAATCATTGAGTTTATCGAATAAGATAACAGTGTCGTACAACGAATATCCCAATATTGTCAATAGAGCAATTATTGTTGAAGGTGTTATTTCTAAACCTAGTAATACGTAAATAGTGAAAACGAGTAATAAATCATGTGTAAGGGCGATCAGGGCAATCAGTGAATACTTGAACTCATATCTATACGAAATTAAGAGTACAACTAAAGTTAAGAAAATAATTAAAGCTTGGAGCCCTTTAGTAGTTATTTCGTCACCAAATGTAGGGCCTACTCTCTGGAAGTCAATATCAGCATCGGGTATATCAAATTTGTTTGAAAGATAAAAGAGAAACTCAGTTTCTTTATCTTGAGTATTCTCAGTGGCGCGAAAAATTAGTGAGTTGGAATTTTCAAATGTTTGATAACGAGAGACATCAAGAATAGTACTAGCCATTACCTCATCAATATCCGTATCATCATAATTTGCTTCAAATTGATATGTTGTTCCTCCAGTAAAATCAACTGAAAGATTTACATTCAAAATACCTGTTAATGAAAAAATGAAAACAGCAATAAAAATTAAAGCTTCGATAATAAATATACGATAAAACAACTTGCCGACTTTTAAGAAGTCAATATCCGTTGAGCCTATAAATAATTTTTTAATCATTGAGTAAATCTTTCATTTTTATAGGAAAGAAGCCTCTAGAGCTTGGAGTTAAACTACTTACAAACGGTACTGTATTTCTTGTGTACAGTCTTGTAAAGAATAAATCAAAAATAGTTGCTACACCTAAGGCAAGGGCAAATCCTCTAATTGGACCTATTGCAAGTACATACAGAAGTGTTGCTGCAGACAACGAAACAAAATCAGCTGTTAAAATTGTTTTCCATGCATCAGTAGCTGCTTTATCTGCTGCAAATTGGAAAGACCTACCAATTTTAATTTCATCTTTAAACTTTTCAAATGTAACAATATATGAATCTGCAGCTAAACCAATCGAGACAATAATGCCAGCAATTCCTGAAAGTGTTAAGGTGAATCCTTGATATTCGCCAAGAAGAGTAATAACCGAATAAAATAAGAGTCCGAATGAGGTAAGTCCTACTATTGCTACGAATCCTAAAATTCTGTAGTACAAAATCAAATATA
>CABXDM010000027.1 GCA_902510965.1 uncultured Candidatus Actinomarina sp. | reverse complement strand
CCTTTTATATCTCACTAGAACGTCAATAATAGAGTGCTCCAAGGCATGCCCCATGTGTAGAGATCCCGTTACGTTTGGTGGAGGGATAACTATAGAAAATTGCTTATCTGAAGGTTTAGGCTTAAATTTATTTTGGTCTTCCCAGACTTGTTGCCATTTTTTTTCTATTTTTAGTGGCTCGTATTGTTCATCTCGCATGTAACTATGCAGGTTTTGAATTTTTAGAATCTTTGTTTGGATTTAAAACTAGCTTGGGCTGGATACCATCAAGAACATTTTCTTTATCTAAGATAATCTGATCTATATCTTTTCTTGATGGAGATTCATACATTTCATTTAATAGTATTTTTTCGAGTATTGACCTTAAACCTCTTGCTCCTGTATTTCTTTCCAGTGCTAAGTCAGCAAGAGCATCAAGTGAGTCATCTGTAAATATTAAATCAATATCATCTAACGCAAACATTTTTTTAAATTGTTTAGTAATTGCATTCTTTGGCTCTGTCAAAATTTTAATAAGTGACTCTTTTTCCAATTCATTTACATTCGTGACAATAGGAAGTCTTCCAATAAACTCTGGAATCAAACCAAACTTTATTAAATCTTTAGTCTCAACATTTTGAAATATTTCATTTTGATTTATTTTGCTAGTTCCATCTAAGGAAGCTGAGAAGCCAATTGAATTCTCGCCTAATCTCTTAGTAATAATTTCTTCAAGCCCATCAAATGCACCACCAACAATAAATAAGATGTTGGTCGTATCTATTTGGAGATACTCTTGTTGAGGATGTTTTCTACCACCTTGGGGTGGAACCTGGGCTACAGTACCTTCTAATATTTTTAACAGAGCTTGCTGGACTCCTTCACCGGATACATCTCGTGTTATTGAAGGATTATCAGATTTTCTGGTAATCTTGTCTATTTCATCAATGTAAATTATGCCTTTTTCTGCTTTTTGGATATCGAAATCTGCAGCATTTATTAGTGAAAGTAATATGTTTTCAACATCTTCACCAACATAACCCGCTTCAGTAAGCGTAGTAGCATCTGCTATAGCGAATGGTACATTTAATATCTTTGCAAGCGTTTGCGCCAATAGGGTTTTACCGCTTCCTGTTGGTCCTAAAATTAAAACGTTAGATTTTTGTATTTCGAGATCATCTTTAATTGTGTCGTCTTTATAAATTCTTTTGTAGTGATTATAAACAGCAACCGCAAGCGTTTTCTTTGCATCGTTTTGACCTATAACAAATTCGTTTAAAGAATGATTAATTTCTTTAGGTAATGGAAGATTTACTTCGTCGGTGTTTTCAATTGAGTCAATTTTCTCTTCTTCAATGATTTCAGTACAAAGCTCAATACATTCATCACAAATGTAAACACCTGGACCAGCAATTAATTTAATTACTTGTTTCTGAGATTTTCCACAGAAACTACATTTTAGAGGTTCGGATGACGATTCTTTATTAGCCATATTTACTACCCTGTTATTTTATTTTTTGTCGACTAACTCCCTTTGAGTTAGTACTTCATCTACTATACCGTATTCTAAAGCTTCTTGTGCAGTCATCCAAAAATCCCTATCAGTATCAGCAGTAACTTTCTCTACATCCTGATTGGTAAAATCTGCCAATAATTGGTTTAGTTGAGTTCTCATTGAGACAATTAAGTCAAAATTCCTCTCCATATCAGCTACAGTTCCTTCCATACCTCCAGATGGTTGATGGAGCATAATCCTTGCATTTGGAAGACTATATCTTTTACCTTTAGTTCCACCAGCTAAAATTACTGATGCAGCCGAGGCTGCAAGCCCCATACAGACTGTTGAAATATCTGGTCTGATATAGTTCATTGTGTCAAAAATTGTAAACAATGAAGTAATAGAGCCACCTGGTGAGTTGATATACATAAAGATATCTTTTTCAGGATCTTCTGATTCTAGATGTAATAACTGAGCCATGATTGAGTTAGCTACACCGTCATCGATCGGTGTACCAAGAAAAATAATTCTATCTTTCAATAGCCTTGAATATATATCAAAAGCTCTTTCTCCCCTACTGGTATTTTCAATAACTGTAGGTATTACATAATTTGAAGGTATTTTTTCCATTTTATTCTTCCTCTCCTAAATCTGTATCCCTATTGTATACATCCTGTAGGTATACTTTTTCGCCGTCCTTATCAACTGAGATACCTTGTTGTAATATGTGAAGCATCGCTTTGTTACGAAGAGATTCAGCTTCTAAATTCATCCTGTGGCTACTTTGATCAGAATCTTCCGTATCATCTTTGTGGGTAACCATGTGTTCGTCAACCAATGCGATATCTTTCTCATCAAGCTTCATGTCTAAATCTGCGATAACTTTATCAAGTATTAGTACCATTGTTAAATTTCTTGAAGCTTGTTTATTAAGGTCATCTCTGAGTGTTTCTTCAGTTAATCCAGTTATTTTAAAATAATCTTCTAATTGAATATTGCTTTGCTTTAATTCATTTAGAAAATTTTGTAGAATACTATCCATTTCTGCAATTACTAATTGTTCAGGAAGTTTCATGTCTACCTCTTCAATTAGCTTACTTGTAAGTTGACCTTGATACTGAGATGCTATCTGTTGTTTTTTAACATTCTCAATATTTACTACCAGTTCTTTTTTTAGAGAATCAACATTCTCGAACTCAGTAGTATCAGAAACCCATTCATCAGTTAATTCAGGTAGTATCTTTTCTCTAACTTCCTTTAATAAAACAGTCACCTCAACATTCTCTTCATTGAGTTGTGGGATAGAATCATTAAATTTTATAATAGCCCCAGGTGCAACTCCTTCGAGTTTGGAGTCTAAAGATGGAGTAAGAGCACCAGTTCCAACTTCATAAAGGTAGTCATTATATGTAAAATCTTTTACTTCAACACCATTTTTTGTTGCCGATAAATTCATCATCGCAAAGTCTCCAGAATTGAGTGGCCTCTCAACTTTAGAGACCTCTGCAAATTGTGATTTTATTCTCTCTATCTGATCTGCGATTTCGTCATCTGTAGGTGCAATTGAATCAACCTCAACTGTTTGACTGAGTTTTGGTAGTTTTGAAAGCGTAGGCCAGAGAGTAATCAAAACATTTACATCAAAATGACTTTTTTCTTTTTTAATTTCTTTAATAGCGGGTCTAGTTGCTGGTGATATTTCTTCATCATTGAGAATAGAAAATAATGTTTGTGGTAAAAATAGTTCTATGGCTTCTTCGTTTATATAATCTTCTCCAACTTCCCTTTTTACAATATTGGCAGGAATTTTTCCAGTCCTGAATCCGTCCACTTTTATTTGTTTACCAATTTTTTTTATGGCTTCATCTCTATGATCATCTAAGTCTTCAAGTTCGACCTTGATTTCAAGATTCTTTTCAAATTCTGATTCTTTTTTAATCTTATATTTCAATTTTCTCCTTAATTAATAAAATTGGGGTGATCGACGGGATTCGAACCCGCGACATCCTGGACCACAACCAGGTGCTCTAACCAACTGAGCTACGACCACCACGCGCGCTCTCGATAGGACTCGAACCTATAACCTACAGATTAGAAGTCTGTTGCTCTATCCATTTGAGCTACGAGAGCCTCGAGCGGGTGAAGGGGATCGAACCCTCATAGCCAGCTTGGAAGGCTGGAGCTTTGCCATTAAGCTACACCCGCAATAATGCGATTCGTCGGGCTGGTGAGATTCGAACTCACGACCTCCTGCTCCCAAAGCAGGCGCTCTAGCCAAGCTGAGCCACAGCCCGTACGTCTAATTATTGTTCCATGATACTGGTTTTATGGAAACAATTAATTAAAAAATAATAGTTAAGTAATCTTACTTCGGTTAATCTGTATAAAAGGGTCGCTAGCTCAACTGGCAGAGCATCGGACTCTTAATCCGCAGGTTCGGGGTTCAAGTCCCCGGCGACCCACGCGACATTTTAGCGGATGTGGCGGAACTGGTAGACGCGCTGGATTTAGGATCCAGTGAGCTTTGCTCGTGGAGGTTCGAGTCCTCTCATCCGCACAAATTTTTTAGTTGAATTAAACTTCAACCACAAGTTCAGTGGAACTTGCTGTGGCATACACTTTTCCATCTTTATCAGCCAGTGACCCTTTAACAAAAATTACTTTTCTACCTACTTTTTCGATAATCGCAGCAGCAGTTACCTCGCCAGTTTTTATAGTCATTGGTCTTAAATAATTTACTCTGATATCCGTTGTCATTGTAAGAAATCCTTTATCAACCTGACAGTTCGCTGAAATACTATTGCAAGAATCTAACAAGGTAGCAGCTAGTCCTCCGTGTACTGTGCCCAGAGGATTGTAATGAAATTCTTGAGGTGTAATAGTAAAGGTTACATGCCCTTTGTCGTCAATATCTATCTCAGAAAAACCCATTAATGCACCTATCGGAACATTTTCCATAGGTAAATCTCTAAAAAATTCGATTCTTTGGTAACGATCGAGACTTATTAATTTTTGAACAGCATCTTTGGGTAAATTCCAGCTAAATGTTCTTTCACTCATCGTCGGAATCTATCGCCCTCGATTGTAGCTCAGAGACTATGTCAGCATTAGCTAATGTAGTAACATCGCCAAGTTTTCTCTCCTCTGAAATGTCTTTGAGAAGCCTACGCATAATTTTACCACTTCGAGTTTTTGGTAAGTCTGCGGTTATCACGATACTTTTTGGTTTAGCTATCGGTCCAATTTTATCACTTACATGTTGCCTTAATTCTGAGATTAAATTCTCATCACCTTGATCAGTTCCTATTAAAGAAACAAATGCTGCAATCGCTTCGCCTGATATCTCATCAGATCTTCCAATTACAGCAGCCTCAGCTACTGCTTCATGTGAGACTAAAGCACTCTCAACCTCAGCTGTTGAAATTCTATGTCCTGAAATATTCATAACGTCGTCTACTCTGCCTAAAAGCCATACATAGCCTTCATCATCATATTTCGCTCCATCGCCAGCAAAATATAGACCTTCATGTTGTGACCAATAAGTATCAATATATCTCTGATCATCCCCATACACTGTTCTTAACATTGATGGCCATGGTGTTTTAATAGCCAAATAACCACCTTCTCCTTTACCAACTTCGTTTCCTTTTTCGTCTATGATGGCAGACTCTATTCCTGGAAGAGGTCCACATGCAGACCCAGGCTTAGTATCGGTTATTCCTGGTAATGGTGAAATCATAATGGAACCCGTTTCCGTTTGCCACCAGGTATCAACAATTGCGCATTGCTCGTTACCTATATTTTGGTGATACCACATCCATGCCTCAGGATTAATTGGCTCACCAACTGTACCTAAAAGTCTCAGTGATGATAGGTCATGAGCTTGCGGATGTTCTACTCCCCATTTCATAAATGCCCTAATAGCGGTTGGTGCTGTATAGAAAATATTTACCTTATACTTTTCAATTATATTCCATAGTCTTTTCTCATCTGGAGCATTAGGAGCTCCCTCGTACATCACACTTGTAGTTTTGTTTGCAAGGGGTCCATAAACAATATAACTATGGCCTGTAACCCAACCACAATCAGCAGCACACCAATAAATATCGTCATCTTTGATGTCAAAAACTTCATGGTGAGTCGTTGTAACTCCAGTTAGATATCCTGCCTGGGTGTGAACTATTCCTTTCGGTTTCGCTGTAGTACCGGATGTGTAAAGAATGTAAAGCATATCTTCAGCATTCATTACTTCAGGTTCACATTCTGAAGATTCATTTTTTGTAATGTCTTCGTACCAGTGATCTCTACCTTCAACCATTGAGATTTCTTGATTGGTTCTTTTAACTACAATTACATTTTCTATGTATTCAGTCAATGAAAGAGATCCGTCAACATTTTCTTTTAGAGGTACGATATCTCCCCTTCTCCAGGCACCATCAGCAGTAATGACTAATTTAGCTTGTGCGTCGTTAATTCTATCAGCTAAAGCTTCTGACGAAAAGCCTCCGAAAACAACTGAATGAACCGCTCCAATTCTTGCACAAGCTAGCATTGATACAACTATTTCAGGAGTCATGCCGAGGTAGATTGCTACCCTATCACCCTTTCCAACATTTAATTTTTTTAGTGCATTTGAAAGCCTACAAACTCTTTCATACAGATCTTGATAAGTAATTTCCTGAGTATCTCCAGGCTCCCCTTCCCAGTAAAATGCTACTCTGTCAGCATCAGTTTCAAGATGTCTGTCCAAACAGTTATATGAAAGGTTCAGCTCTCCATCTTTGAACCATTTGTAAAAAGGTGCATTTGAATCATCTAAAACTTCTGTCGGTTCTTTGTACCACGTAATACGTTCAAGGGCTTGTTTTTTCCAAAACTCTATACGGTCTTCATTTGCTTCTGTAAACCAATCACTTGTTGCATTTGCATTGTTAACAAGATTTTCAGATGGGCTAAATTTTCTATTTTCTTCTAATAGGTTTTCTATTTTTTCATTCATAGGAATACTCCTTTTGTATAAGTATAAATAAAAAAATTAGAAAATATCTAATTAGCTTGTCATAAAATAATAATTAAATCCATCACAAAGAGCATTCC
>CABXDM010000026.1 GCA_902510965.1 uncultured Candidatus Actinomarina sp. | reverse complement strand
CTCCAATTTTTGAAGTAGCAATAAAATTTTCAATGTCAGTAATATTATTTACATATTGATTTTCAATTCTTATATTAGTAATTTCATTAAAAATATTACGAGACCTATATTTATCCATTGCTAAATTTACTGAGTCAAAGTTATTGCCAGTTGCATTTAACAAATCAGTTAATTTAGAGGCATATCTCAATGACGAGTGGTCGACAGGTAAAACGTGTGTTATGTCATGTAGTTTTTCAAGCAATTTTTGCGGAACTTCTAAGGAAAAATCTGAAATAAAAATATTGTCAGTCAACTTCTCTGAAATTTGTTGACTATCAGTAATAATAGAAAACGGAATATTTAATTTCTTAGCTGCTTTTACAAAGTCATTAGATTTGTAACTGAGCTCAGGTATAACCAGCAATACTTTTTTCATTTATTTTACACAATCCACAATTTCACTATCATTATTATATGACTGATTTTAAATTTGATATAGGTGAGAAAGCAATTGCTAAAATTCTTGAAATTAAAGAACAAGAACCTGGTGATAATGATTATGCTTTATTTTTACAAATTGACGGGGTCCAGGGGAATCAATACACCTATGATCTTAGTTTTTTAGATTTAGAACAAGCTAGATCTGACGATAAACGCCTTGAGTTCGGAGATTTAGTAGTAATTATTGCCTCTAAAGACTTAGATAAATTTAATAATTCCAAATTAGAGCTTTCAGATGATCCTGCGGCTCCTGGTCTTACAATGGATAATCCGAACACACCAAGTCCAGAAATTTTTGGCAATCCAGATGAAATGCCTGAGTTAACAGGTGAACTTGCTGAAAAAGTTCAAACAGTATTAGAGTCTCAAATTAACCCAGCTATTGCTTCTCATGGTGGAGTTGCACAATTAGTTGGAGTAGAGGGACAAGATATTTACCTAAAACTTGGTGGTGGATGTCAAGGTTGTGGAATGGCTCAAGTAACTTTAACTCAAGGTATAGAAACATCTTTAAGGGAGGCTATCCCTGAGATAGGAAATATTATTGATGCAACAGATCACGCTTCAGGAGACAACCCTTACTTTGAATCTGCCAAAAAGTAATTAAAATTTAATTACAGTCTTACCTATATTTTTTCTATTTAGAAAGTTATCCATTGCAGTGGAGACTTCTTGAATTGAGTAAACATTTTTAGGGTTAATATTTAGTTTTCCCTCATTGATAAATCCTATTAATTCTTTAAAGTCCTCTGCTGTTTCTTTTGGAGAGGTTTGTGTCCATCTTCCCCACCAAACTCCAACTATTGACACACCTTTAACTAGTGTTATATTCAATGGAATTTTTGGTATTTCACCTTGGGCAAAACCAATTACAAGAAGCCTTCCATTCCAAGCTGTTGCACGCAACGCTTCTTCAGTAACGTTACCACCAACAGGGTCAACTACAATGTCTACACCTTTCCCACCAGTAAGTTTTTTAGCTGATTCTTTAAGATTTTCTTTGTCGTAGCGTATTACATGATCTACACCTAAGCTTTTAACGTACTCTTCCTTTTCACTGGAACCAACTGCCGCTATGGTCGTTAGTCCTAATATTTTACCTAATTGTATAGAGGCAGTGCCAACTCCACCAGATGCACCTAGTATTAAAAGTGATTCACCGCTTGTTGCTTTTGCACGTCTTTTAAGGGCATAATAAGTTGTTCCGTAATTTATTGGAAGACTTGCTCCTGCCAATGAATTAATGTTATCTGAAATTGGAATAACGAGATTTTTATTTATACATACATACTCAGAAAAACCACCTATCTCTGGTAGTCCAATAACTTTCATACCTTTTTTTAGGTCAACATCCTTACCTACTTGCTCTACATATCCACAAACCTCATTACCAGGAGTAAATGGTGGTTCAACAACTACCTGATATTTTCCTTGGACTAAAAGAGCATCTGGATAATTCACACCTGCAGCATCTACCTTGATAAGGACTTCGTCGTCATGAGGGTTTGGAATATCAACTTCCTTAATCTCAAGTAATTTCGGATCTCCTAATTTTGTACATACCACCGATTTCATAGTTTTTTCCTCTCATTTACTCCAGATAAGTTTTTAGCAAAATCTTTTTTCTGCTCCATGTCAACCCCGCGTTTAATTTGCACTCTTTGGGCTTGAGGAGAACCTGCACCATGCAAAGATTCAGTCAGGTACGCAACAGCATTTCTGCCAAGGGTCATATTTTCGATTAATCTGAGTATCTTAACTCTATCTTCAGCATTGATATCTTTTTTACCTTTTAAATATTTTTTTAAGTCAGATGACATTACACCTTCATTGAAGTCCATACCAGAAGGCATTGATCCTACCAAACCACCAGCAAGATCTTGAGCTAATCTTCCTATCTCAAAGGTTTCTTTCGTAACATGTTGTTTGCAAACGTTTGCTAATAAATCATCATTAATAAAGTTCCCTGATTTTGTTAATTTTCCTTGAAGAGATGAAGCAATACCAGTAGCGTAGATCGTTTCATTGAGTTTATTCATCTCTACAATTTTGTCTTTGATATGTGATGCTTCCTCTACACCGTTATATTCAGCAATTGTTGCAGCTGCTCCAATCAGTACATCACCTACCCCTGCCTTACAAACATATGACCTCCGGTGGTATGTTGTAAATCTTTCAACAAGCATCGATGCAAAGTCATATTCACCATCCATGAATATGTATTCGTTAGGTATAAATACATTATCAAAAATTACCATTGCTTCCTGACCTGCGTAATACTTATTTCCCACGTCATACTCACCAGGCTCCATACTTCTTGTATCACATGATTGTCTACCATAAATATATGTTATCCCCTCAGCATCAACAGGTATTGCTCCAACAATTGCATAATCCTTGTCCTTATCTGTCAACCTAAGAGTTGGCATAACAACCATCCAGTGTGAATTTATGCAGCCTGTCTGGTGAGCCTTAGCTCCCTTAACGAAAACACCTTTTTCATTTCTGTCTACTACACGAAGATACAAATCTTCATCTTCCTGCTCATGTGGTAATTTAGACCTGTCTCCCTTAACGTCAGTCATAGCTCCACCAACAATAAGGTTGTATTTATGCATCTCAGTTAAAAACTCAACAAAATTGCTGTGATAGTGTGTTTTATTTTCTTCATCGATTTCAAATGTAACAGAATGTAATGCATTAAAAGCATCCATTCCTACGCATCTTTGAAAGCATGTACCAGTAAGTTGACCCAGTTTTCTTTGCATTTTATTCTGCATAAATAAATCTTCGCTACTCTCTGCAATGTGAAGAAATCTATTTATAGATTCACCTGTGTAGGGCGATTTTACAGAGGCCAATTCTGGTTCTCTAACAGCAAGTTCATAAGTTTCTGCCATAGCTTCAACACTAGGTTTTATTATTGGATGATTAATAGGATCTTCAACAAGTTCACCCATAAGGTAAATTTTTAAATTTCTATCTGATATTGATTTTAGGTAAGAATTCTTATCAAAAATTTTATCCATACAATAGTATAAAGGTTCATCCAAAAATGAAAAAATCTAAATGTCTATTTATGAGTATATGTTGTTTGTTTTAATCTAGATTACTTCAAATAATCCTGCAGCACCCATTCCACCACCGACACACATAGTGACTACAACAAACTTAGCATTTCTTCTTTTTCCCTCAATAAGAGCATGCATTGTCATTCTGGCACCAGTCATACCATAAGGGTGTCCGATAGAAATAGAACCTCCATTTACATTATATATATTTGGATCAATTCCTAATTCATCTCTGCAATAAAGAGCTTGAACAGCAAATGCTTCGTTGAGTTCCCATAGGCCAATATCATCCACTGAGAGATTAAATTTACTTAATAAATTTGGTACGGCAAGTACAGGACCTATACCCATTTCTTCTGGAGCTAGTGCTGATACAGTCATTCCTCTGTAGTATCCAAGTGGATTAAGACCTTTTTCTTCTGCTTGTTTAGCTTCCATCATAACTACAGATGCAGAACCATCTGATAGTTGAGATGCATTACCAGCTGAAATGAACTTACCTTCGCCATATACTGCAGGAAGTGATGAGAGACCCTCCAACGTAGTTTGAGGTCTATTACCCTCATCTTTTACAAGTTCAACAGTTTCTTCAGTGATTTCTCCAGTTTCTTTATTTTTAACTAGTTTTGTTGATGTCGTGGCAATGATTTCATCATCAAATTTTCCAGCTTCTTGGGCAGCTGCTGTTCTCATTTGACTCTCTAAAGAATATTCATCTTGAGCTTCTCTTGAAACATTGTATTTTTCTGCAACATAGTCTGCAGTTTCGATCATTGGCATGTACGCATTTTGTTGCATATCTAAAACTAAGGGGTCAGAATCTAACCTGAAGTCAGCTGTTTGTACAAGTGAAATAGATTCAATTCCTCCTGCAACAACAACATCCATATTATCTGTAATGATTTGTTTTGCTCCAGTTGCAATTGCCATAAGTCCAGATGAGCACTGTCTGTCAATTGTCATACCCGGTACTGAATGTGGCAAACCAGCTGCCATTCCACTTAATCGTCCAATATTTAATGCTTGAGTGCCTTGTTGTTGCGCACAGCCCATAATTACATCTTCTACTTCTGAAGCTTCGATACCTGCTCGTGAAATTGCTTCTTTAATGGAATATGAACCTAGGGTAGGAGCACCTGTATTATTGTATGCTCCTCGATAAGCTTTACCAATTGGTGTTCTTGCTGCTGATACTATGACTGCTTCTCTCATAAACTACTCCTTAAATTGTTTTTTATTCTTTTACTATGTACAAAGTTAATGTTTCAATAACTGCTGCTGGTTTCTCAACCCCTTCAATTTCAATAGTTACTGTTGTTTTTACTAACCATCTTCCATTTTTTTTATATTGTGCATCAGTCAAGATGAATCTGCCTCTTATTTTACTATCTACAGGTACGGCTTCCATAAATCGAACTTTATCTGACCCATAATTTACGGCTGTTTGCATTTCTGCTGGCATAAACCCTGATGTTGCTGACATATAGGAAACCAAACTCAATGTTAAAAAACCATGTGCAATTGTTGTATCCCATGGTGTAGGGGCAGATTTAGCTAGTTCTGGATCTACGTGTATAAATTGATGATCGTTTGTTGCATCTGCAAACTGATTAATTCGTTCTTGTGTAACTTCTATCCACTCGGAAAGGCCAATTTCTTCACCAATATGGTTTTCAAGTTCTGTTGCTGGAATAACTTTCATAAAATCTCCTTCAATAGATTTATATTAGATGCTTTTTTGGCAAAATTTATTGTACTTTGTCCAAATGCATCTATTTCTTTTTTATCTGTATCCCCATAATAACCAAGTGAGTATCTTACGTAGACACCTTCCATTATCATGGCATGTTTCCAAAACGATAATCTTGTATAAAATTCTATATCCTTTAGATCAAGGGATGAGTCTTTTTCATATATAGAAAGTATCTGATTTCTGTTCAAAAAACCATCACTTAAAGATGGTGAATATATAAAAGGCGTGTCTTTTTCTTCTATGTTGGCCCAAGAAGCAATTATTGTTCCTAAGTCAGCTAATGGATCACCTAAAGTACATAGCTCCCAATCTAATATTGCACTAACTTCGTTATTCATAATTCTTACATTATCTAATCGATAATCTCCATGAACAATACTTACTCTTTGTTGATTAGGGATTGTTTCAAACAAAATATCTGTTGCTTTATCTAGATCTGGTATATTTCTAATAGTTTGTGAGGCAAACTGCTTACTCCATCTTGTAAGCTGCCTTTTAACATATTCTTCATGTTTTCCTAGATCGCTCAGGTTAGAATTAGCTACATCGTAATTATGCAGTTCAACTGCTGCTTTAATAAAAGAATTAGAGATTTTTTCTTTTTCATCCTTAGAATATGTTTCAGCTACAACATTATCTGATATTGTTTGACCATCTACATACTCCATAATGTAAAAATCCTCATCAGAAATAGTTCTATCAGTACATAAGGCAATCGGTTTTGGGACTTTAATTTTACTTTTGGATAATTCTGAGATTATTCTATATTCTCGCTGCATATTATGAGCCGATTCAAGTTTATTTCCGAATGGAGGTCTTCTTAATACATATTTGTAAGTTCCATCTTCAATTTTAAATGTAATGTTTGATCTTCCAACTTTGAACTGGTCGAATGTAAAGTTTTCATCAAGCTGTGTAACTGATGCAATATGTTTACGTATTGTATTATTAAAAAAGTCCATCAAATAATATATTACATAAAGATTGTTCACGAGAGTTAAATATTGATAGAATAAATTGTGGATTTTAATTACTCAGAAAAATCATTAGATTTACAAAAAAAACTAAATAAATTTTTCGAAGAACACATATACCCAATTGAGCAAGCTTATGATCAAGAAATTGAAGATTCTGGTAATTCCTTACATATTCCCGATATTCTTGATGAACTTAAAAATAAGGCTAAAGAGGAAGGTCTATGGAATTTATTTTTACCAGATAGTGAATACGGTGCTGGCTTAACTAATGTCGAATATGCTCCACTTGCTGAAATCACCGGCAAAGTTTGGTGGGCGCCAGAAGTATTCAATTGTTCCGCACCTGATACTGGGAACATGGAAGTTCTATATGATTTTGGCACTGATGAGCAGAAAGAAGAGTGGTTAACACCATTGTTAGACGGCTCTATTAGATCTTGCTTTGCTATGACGGAACCAGATGTCGCATCGTCTGATGCAACAAATATTAGTAGTTCGATAGTAAGTGATGGAGATAACTATATTATAAATGGTCGTAAATGGTGGACATCAAACGCTATTAATCCTAGGGCTAAAATATGTATATTTATGGGTGTAACAAATCCTGAAAATGCTCCGCATCAACGACAAAGCCAAATATTAGTACCTATGGACTCAGAAGGTATTTCTATTATTAGACCTATGCAGGTGTATGGATATGA
>CABXDM010000025.1 GCA_902510965.1 uncultured Candidatus Actinomarina sp. | reverse complement strand
TGAGTTAAGGCTGACTTATAACTTGTATAAACAATTTCTATAGAGGATACATCACCTTTGTAATACTTATCTGTAATAGGGGTCATAACCTCTAGTGCATTATCAAACTCTGGACTGTCTGTAATACCTTCATAACCTGAAGAAACATTAATTTTCCTATATGTAAAATACCTAGTTGCTTTTTTGCCAACAGTTACAATTTCAACGTCTTTACCTGATTGTTCAATTTCTTTTCTTCTATTGTCAGCGATTTTTAATATATTTGTATTGTATGCTCCAGCTAATCCTCGATCAGATGTTAATACAATTAAGAGGACTTTTTCTTTTCCCTCCTTGGCCTCAATTTTTGGTACTGCGCCATTATTTATTAAGTCTTGAACTATTTCACTAAGGAGTCCAAAATATGACTCAGAAGATTTCATTCTATTTTGTGCTTTAACAATCCTAGATGAAGCAATAAGCTCCATTGCACGTGTAATTTTTTTAGTCGAGCGAACGCTCTTTATTCTTCTATTAATTATACGTAGTTCAGCACTTGCCACTTCTAGTCCTCTTCTGGTGTTTCCAAGGTTGCAACGAAAGCAATAACGGCGTCTTTTAATTCATCCCCCGGAAGCTCTCCTGTTTCTTTTATAGTATTAACCATGTCTGAATATCGTGTTTTCACGAATTCAAGCAAATTCTTTTCTGCTTCATATATTCCATCGACTGGTACTTTATCAAAGTAACCTTCTGTAACAGCATAAAGTGCAATAACTTGATCTTCTGTTGCTACTGGTTCGTATTGAGGCTGTTTCAACATTTCAACAACTCTAATACCTCTGTCCAACTGTGATTGTGATGCTGCGTCTAAATCTGATCCAAACTCTGCGAAAGCTTCAAGCTCCCTAAACTGAGCTAAATTGATTCTTAATGGCCCAGAAACTTTTTTCATAGCTTTTGTTTGAGCTGCACCACCAACACGAGAAACTGAAGTTCCAGGGTTTACTGCAGGTCTTACTCCAGAGTAGAACAATTCACTTTCTAGATATATTTGACCATCGGTAATTGAGATTACGTTTGTAGGAATGAAAGCAGAAACATCACCAGCTTTTGTTTCTATGATAGGTAAACCTGTCATAGATCCTCCACCTAAATCTTCAGATACCTTTGCACAGCGTTCAAGAAGTCGTGAATGCAAATAGAATACATCCCCTGGATAAGCTTCTCTTCCAGGAGGTCTTCTAAGCAACAATGAAATTTGCCTGTAAGCAATAGCTTGTTTTGAAAGGTCGTCAAAGACAATTAAAGCATGTTCGCCATTGTACATCCAATGTTGTCCGATTGCTGATCCAGCATAAGGAGCATACATTTGAAGTGCTGCAGCTGCAGATGCGGGAGCGTTAACAATTACTGTCTTATCAAGTACTCCTTCGCTTTCAAGTCTTGCGACTACTTCAGCCACAGTGGATGATTTCTGACCAATAGCAACATAGATACATTTAACATCTGTGTCTTTTTGATTAATAATTGTGTCAATTGCTACTGCAGTTTTACCAATACCTCTATCACCAATTATTAATTCTCTTTGACCTCTTCCAATTGGAATCATGGAGTCAATAGCTTTTATACCAGTTTGAAGTGGCTCTCCAACAGGCTGTCTTTCAACGACCGTTGGTGCTTGAGTTTCCATTAATCTTCTCTCTGTAAATTCGATTGGTCCCTTACCGTCTATTGGGTTTCCAAGAGTATCAATAACTCTTCCAAGAAAACCATCGCCAACACCTATAGATAAAACTTCACCTGTTTGTTTTACAGGCATACCTTCTTGAATATGATCTGAGTCACCCATCAACACAACACCAATGGAGTCTTCATCTAAGTTGAGAGCAACACCTAAAAGTCCACCAGGAAATTCCAGAAGTTCAGAAGACATTGCATTCTCTAATCCTTTAACCCTTGCGACTCCATCAGCTATGGAAGCTACATAACCAACTAAATCATCTTTTACTTCGTCTGACCAATTCCCTAAAGTTTCTTTTAGAGATTCTGAAATTTGTTTTGGATCTATATTTAAATCGCTCACATTACCTTCCTTCTAATACTGTTTGTATATCTGAAAATTTTGATGAAAGCAATCCATCAAAGGTTCTTTCTCCAATACTTACTTTTATTCCTCCTATTACAGAGGAGTCAACTTTAAGACTTAACTCTATATCTCTGCCTAACTTGCTTTTTAGAGCAGCTTTGAGATCATTCTGAGTTGAGTCATTTAATTCAACAGCTGAAATAACCTTTGCTAATGCTGCACCTCTTTTTTCAGCAATATAGTTAGAAACTTGCTGTTCAATATCTGACAAGTTATCCGCATAGCCTTGAGAGATAGTAAGTGTTATTAAATCAAGAGTCATTGAAGTAACCCTTTTTGAAAAAATACTACTTATCGCTTCAATTTTCTTATCTGCAGGTATACCAAAATTTCTAAATACATCTAACGCTTCAGTATTACTGTTTAAAACTTGAAGAACTTGGAGGAATTCCTCTTCAATTTTCACACTGTCGTCAGACGATGAAATAATTTCTACTAACCCTTTAGAAAAAGATTCTGTACCCATTTAGCTTGATGTCTCCATGTCTTTAATGAATTTATCAATTAAATCTTGTTGATCTTTTTCAGACATTGATGCAGCAACCTTTTGTGAAATTGCTAATGACAGATCTGCGACCTGAGAACTTATCTCTGATGATAATCTTTCTTTCTCAGCTTCAGAATCGGACTTAGCTTTTTCAACAATTGCTTCAGCATCTTGTCTAGCTTGATCGATAATTTCTTCTTTTACTTTTTCTGCAGCAGCTTTACCTTCATCAATTATTTTTTGAACTTCTGAATTAGCATCTGAAACTAACTTTGCATATTCAGCTTTTGTTGATTCTGCTTCCGCTTTTGTTGCTTCAGCAGCTTCAATTTGTCCTTCAATTGATGCAGCTCTTTCTTCAAGAGTTGTATTTAAGGCTGGTAGTGCCCATTTCCATACAAAGAAAAAGACAATGGCAAATGCAGCCACACCAGCTACTAATTCTGATGTTGCCGGGAGTAGTAGATCTACCCCTGAGCCTGCTTCTTCAGCTTCTGCGTAAAATACGTTTAAATTTAAAGTCATTTGTTAATCCTATACTAAGAAGAATAGAACGAACCCAATAAGTGCTAATGCCTCTGTAAAGGCGATACCTAAGAACATTGTTGTTCTTACCATACCTGCAGCTTCTGGTTGTCTAGCCATCGCTTGTACAGCATTACCAGCAATTAACCCGATTCCAATACCGGGACCAATTGCGGCTAGTCCGTATCCTATTAACGCGTATGCAGCTTCCATTTTCCTCCTTATTATTATTAATGCTCTGGGTGCAGAGACGTTTGTATATACACTGCAGACAACAAAGTAAATATGTATGCCTGCAAAATTGAAACTATTAATTCAAAACCATAAATTGCTAGACCTAATGTGAACCATGCAGCACCTATTGGGGCTCTAGCGATTAAATACTCAACTCCACCTGGTTGAACAATGAAGAAATAAGCTGAGGCCAAAAGAAGACTTAACATTACGTGACCTGCAACTAAGTTTGCAAAAAGTCGAACCGCAAGACTAAATGGTCTCACTAAAAGTACAGATACTAGCTCTATGATTCCAACTAGAGGTTTAAGAGCCACTGGTACACCTGGTGGCCATATTAAATGAGTGAAGTACCCAATTCCTTGTTTTTGGACTCCAACTACTAGGAAAATTACATAGGTCAGCAAACTTAGAAATAAAGGTAACGCCATACGAGATGTTACAGGAAAGTTTACAAGGGGTGTTACTTCAAAAAGGTTTCCTACTAATACAAACATAAATATTGAAATTAAATAAGGTGTAAACTTCTCTCCACCTCTACCGATTACTCCAACGGCAATCTCATCTTTTACGAATGAAAATATTGACTCAACTACAGATTGAAGTTTTCCTGGTACTGTGGATTTTTTTCGAAGACCAAAATACATCAACGCTACAGGTATTAATCCAGCAAGAAGTATCAAAACTTCTGTTCTTGATATTTGAGAGGAACCGAAATTAGCAAACTCGAATAGCTCTTTAACATTTGCAGGTTTGCAAACTACTTCATTTATAAAATCACAAGTTTCAGCTGCTGTTATCATTTGCCCAATCTAAATCTGTGTCTTTTCTCTTTATAACCATAGCCATTTCTAAAAATAACATGCTCAAAAAAACAATAGGCACTGTCAGTGACATTGCCATTTCATCAATAGGATATAGGTTTCTAAATAATAAGAGAAATCCAAATATGTAAATTAATCTTGCTACGTAGCCAAATAAAGCTGAGAAATAATAAAAGTTAAGTGAGATATTTGCAGCAAAAGACATTAGAAAAGCTCCCAAATAAAAACCTGATGCAACAATCAAACCAGAAACGAGAGATGTGATCATAGATTCTGTGGACTTTATTAAGAACAATAACGGGACAAGTGTATAAATTGGAAAAGATCGTTTAAGCATACGAGTAGCAAGTATTAACTCCACATTCATAAGTTATTCTCTAACTTTTTGGAGATTTGCCACATTCTTCTTGAGCCATCATAGATACCTATTAAAACAAATATAATTACTGGAACTGGTTCATAGCCAATAAAGTATTGAATTAAGAGCCCAATAAGTAGTCCGCTAATGATCGATGTTGAAAAGGAAGTTACTGGACCAAAGTCTTGAAGATTAAGATTATTTTTTTTAGGCATACGGTTGATGTGTTATTGCCAGATCTCTTACCTGGGCTTTTAAATTTGATAATTGTTTTTCATCATTCCTATTTTTGAGAATATCAGAGATTAATAAGCCAACTGTAGTTAACTGCTCTTCTTTCATACCGCAGGTTGTAACTGCTGGTGTTCCCATGCGTATACCTGATGTTACAAAGGGAGATCTTGTATCAAATGGTATTGCGTTTCTATTGAGAGTTATGCCCATTTCATTCAACAAAATACCAGCTTCTTTTCCTGTGAGTTCTTCATCCACACTCTGAGTATCAACTAAGACAATATGGTTAACGGTTCCTCCACTAACAACCCTTAGTCCCTCGTTTGAGAATGAGTCTGCTAGAGCTTTGGCATTCTTTAAAATCTGTTGTGCGTACGTTTTAAAATCGTCTGATAACGCTTCTTTGAAACAAACTGCTTTTGCAGCTATTTGATTGTTTATTGCTCCACCCTGTGCACCAGGAAAAATATTTTTATCTACATCTTTTGCAAATTCTTCTTTAGAAAGTATGAGTCCACCCCGTGGACCTCTGAGAGCTTTATGGGTTGTGGCCGTAACAATATCTGCGTAATCCATCGGATTATCCACAACTTTACCGGCAACTAATCCAATAAAATGGGCTGCATCAACCATAAACTTTGCATCTATTGAATCTGCGATTTCCCTAAAGGCTTTAAAATCTAAATTTTGTGAGTATGAGGAGTAACCGGCTATCAATAATTTTGGTTTATGTTGGTGGGCAAGTTTCTCAACCTCCTCCATATCAATTAATTCTGTTTCCTTATTTAAGCCATAACCTACAAAATTATACATTCGGCCAGAAAAATTTACAGGCGAACCGTGTGTCAAGTGACCACCTTGATCAAGGTTCATCCCCATAACAGTATCTCCAGCATTTAATAATTGAAGATAGACTGCCATATTTGCTGACGATCCAGAGTGAGGCTGAACATTTGCGTGATCAGCATCAAAAAGCTCACAAGCTCTATCTATAGCTAGTTGTTCTATTTCATCAACAGTCTCACATCCTTCATAGTATCTTCTACCAGGAAAGCCTTCAGAGTATTTGTTTGTGAGAATTGATCCTGATGCCTCCATTACTGCTTTCGATGCAAAGTTTTCAGATGCAATTAAGTGAATATGAGAATTCTGTCTACTTAAATCTTTATCTATTAAATTTGAAATTTCGACATCAATATCAGCCAAGTTCTTTTGTGAAGCGCCATTCATATCCATATTCATATCTTAACAGTAACTTGGTGGCCACTTTAATGGACCTTGCCTTAAAATTTTTCCTCCCTCTATTCTGAGGTCTACAACTGTTGAGCCATCCCCGTGAGTTGCATAACCTTCCAAATAGGCTGAAACAGAATCTCCAAATATACTTTCAGCTTCAACATGATTATTTGCCTCCTTGTTACCTGAAAGATTTGCACTAGTAACTGCTAAGGGTCCAGTTTGTTTCAATAGTTCAAGTGCTAATTCATTTTCAGGTACTCTAATTCCAACTGAATTAGGATTGATGGTTCCTATGCCGGTTGGGAATGCTTCCTCTACCTCAACAACTACTGTCAATGGGCCGGGCCAATATAACTCAACTACCTCAGGTATTTCTGTTTTTATATTAAGTTTTCTTAATTCAGCAAAAGAATGTACGAGCAATGAGACCGGATTGTCATCATCTCTTTTTTTAATTTTAAAAAGATTTTCTACTGCTGCCTGAGAATTTGGGTTAACACCGATCCCGTAGACAGTTTCAGTGGGAATACCTACAATTTGATTCTTTTCAATTTTATTTACAGCTTTATCTAAATTATCTAGTTGCAAAAACATAGCGATCCTTTTCAGCTAAATCTTTTAGTAATTTGACATCTTTCCAATATGCCAATAAATCTAAAGTTTGTTCTGACTTTGTTGAGTCAATCTCAAGACAAAGTGTTAAGTTGGTGAGGTCATTACTTTCAATTTGTTTTATTAATCTTGATATTATTTCTAGGCCGTCTACTCCCCCGTTTAATGCAATTAAGGGTTCGTAATCAATAACCTCTTTATCAAGGGCATCTAAATTATCTTGAGGGATATACGGAAGATTTGCAATTATTAAATCAACATTTTTAGTTTTAACATTTTCTAACAGATCAGATTGATAAAAATTTACTGGCACTGAGTTAAGTTGTGCATTTTCAATTGCAATACTTAATGCTTCTTGGGAAATATCTATACCAGAAACTTCAACATCAGGAAATAAAACTTTCATCATTAAAGCAATACATCCTGAACCAGTTCCAATATCTAAAATGCCTCTTGATGGTTCAGTATTTTCTTTGATTAGCTCAATAAGATACTCAGTTTCAGGTCTAGGTATTAAACAACGTTGATCAACTTTCAATTGAATAGTGTAAAAAGGTACGTACTCTTCAATGTACTGCAAGGGTTCGTGATTAAGTCTTCTTGTTAATAGGGTCG
>CABXDM010000024.1 GCA_902510965.1 uncultured Candidatus Actinomarina sp. | reverse complement strand
AATTACCTGAAGGAATGGCAACATTGATTGATGAACTAAATTTGGTTGTTAACCAGACGTAGTACGATAACTGTCCCATGACTCGTAACCAGTTAATGGAGTTCAGAGATATAATTCTTCGGTTAAATGGATTCTCTTGTAGGAGTTCTTTCGCTATTCTCTGACAGTCATCATAGGAACCTTCGACCGCAATGTTGAAGACATTGTCTTGGATGATACTTGTCATCTGTTTTCGTTGGTACTCACTAATTTTGTTTGCTGGGTGGAGAACGACAATATCAATATTTTCTGATTCTTTTACTGCTTGGATGGCAGCACTGCCAGTATCACCACTGGTTGCAACAATAACTAACCCTCTCTCACCTATTTCAGATAGTCGTTTATTAGCAATGGCACCAAGTGGTTGGAGCGCATAATCTTTAAAAGATTTTGTAGGTCCATTGAATAATTCCATAACAACTACAGAATTTGATAGCTCTCTCAATACAGGTGTGGGATCAACTTCAAAACCTGGATATAAAGAGATATCATCTATGAGTGATGCTGAATTCTTATCAAGTGCAATAAAGACAGTCTTTATAAAATCTTCATAACTTAAATCTTCTTGAGTTAATAAAGATAAATTGTTTAAAGTTGTTGAATCAGGTAAGTACAAACCCTTATCAGGAGCTAGTCCGGAAATTACTGTATCTTCAAAAGATAAGTTCTTAGTACTACCCCGTGTTGACTGATAGTTTACCACTTAGATATAAACGCGTAATACAGACGTTACTGTTGTAACTGCACTTAAAGATGTAATCTGTTCGATTGAATTATTCAAATCTTTCTCTGGTGCTTCGTGAGTTACGAGTACAAGTTCTGCTTGATCTCCTCTTCCTTCTTGGATAACACTTTCAATACTGACATTGTTTTCACCAAATGTTCCAGCAATAGAAGCTAACACTCCCGGCACGTCGTTTACAGAAAGCCTGATAAACCAACTCGATTGTACATTGTCAAAATCACGATTTTCACCCTTATTTTCTCTGAGTGGATACCAGTTTGATTGATTGCTCCCTAGTTGATGGCACGCACTTAAGACATCGCCAATGATTGCACTTGCGGTTGGGTCTGCTCCAGCACCTGGTCCTGAAAATACAAGTTGATTTATATTTACACCTTCAACAACTACTGCATTTAGCGCACCTCTGATTGAGGCAAGTGGATGCTTTTGATCAATAAGAACTGGATATACTCTTGCGTTAAATCCATCACTATTATTATCAATTTGAGCAACTAGTTTTATTGTTTTATTAAGTCTTGAAGCCCAGTCAAAATCATCTTTTGTTATCTTTGAAATACCTTCAGTGAATACATCCTCAATTTTAGGAGATACTCCAAAACATAATAAAGAGAGGATCATTGCCTTATATTTTGCATCTATTCCTTCGACGTCATTTGTTGGATCGGGTTCGGCATATCCTAATTCCTGAGCTGTTGCAAGAGCATCATTATAACTACTCCCTTCCTCCATGGAAGTTAACATGTAATTACTTGTTCCATTTATAATTCCGGAGACTCTTGTAAGAGCTTCTCCTCTAAGGCTTTCAATAAGAGGTTTTAATACAGGAATTCCAGCTGCAACCGCAGCTTCAAAATACAAGCAGGCATTGTTTTCTATAGCTATAGATACCAGCTCTTCACCGCAGTCAGCAATTATATCTTTGTTAGCTGTAATGACAGACTTTCCACTACTTAATAATGCTTTAATGTATTCTTTTCCTGGATCAGTACCTCCAAGCACTTCTATTACTAAATCTATAGAATCATCAGTTAAAATTTCTTCAAAATTATCTGTAAGTATCTCTTTATCTATTTCCCGATCTTTAGAAAGATCTGATACTAAAACTTTTTTAAGAACAAGTTCAACAATGTCATTATCTAAATGCTGCAAACGATTAACTACTGCAGAACCAATATTTCCTGCACCCAAAACTGCAACTGAATAACTGTTATTTTCCATATTTAGTAAGGATAAATGTTATTTAATTTGATTCAACAAGAATTTTAAGAGAGCTTCTCTTTAACTAATTTACTTACAAGAGAGCCATCTATACCGTCTCCTTTGGCCATAACCGCACCAATAATTCTTCCCATCTGGGACATATCGACTTCACCAAGTTCTGATAAGACTTCATCAACAAGTTTTGAGACATCTTCTTCGCTAAGTTGTTCTGGAAGCCAATCACTGAGAAAGTCAACCTCAAGCTGTATCTGGTTAGCCATTTCTTCGCCTCTTTCACCAAGAGACTGATACTCTTCTATAGCTTTTGTCATTTTTTTAACATATGAAGAGATAACACCAAGAGCCAGCTCATCGGTAGCTTCCTCGCCCTTTTCAGCTTTCTTCTTTGCTATCTCTGTCTGAATCTGCCTGATAGCATTTAACTTAGTTTTATCTTTTGCTTTCATTGCCTCTTTAAGAGAGGTACTTAAATCATCTGTTACTGCCATTATTTCCTACTTTTTATATAACTGCATTGTATCAGGAATATCAGTGATAATTCCAAATAACCCTAATTCCATTAACCTTTGGAATTCATTCTCATCGTTAACAGTCCACACTACTGATCTCTCATAAGGAAGATTAAAATTCCTGCTATTGATGACACTATTACTAACCATAAACATCATCTTGTCATCGTGATTTGAAATTGCTTGAGCTTCAAAAAGATCGTCCTCACTATCTAAGATGATTCCGTAACGACAATTAAAACTTTTCTTGTAGTTATGAATAGACTCCCAATTAAAAGATGTAATGATATCTTTATAATTTGTCATACCAATAATTTTCTTCATGATAGTCTCGACATACTCTTTATCAGTATCGTCTGTTTTTATTTCAAAGTTTACATTACCGTTGAGCTGTTCCCTTGAATTAAAAATCATATCGTTTAGATCAATGTCTGGAAGCAGCAATTCTATTTCATTTAGTGTTAAATCTTGAATAAAAAAACCTTTTATGAAGGAATCATGATAAAAAATAATGTTGTTATCTTTAGTTATCCTTAAGTCAGTCTCTATAAAATCACAGTATTCAAATGCTTTATTTAAACCTACTATTGAGTTTTCTCGATAGATATGAGGTAATCCTCTGTGTCCAAAAATAAATGTCAAAATACTTTCCTAACTCCCACACATCACTACAATAGATTGTGAAAGTTTTCACAAAGTAAGGAAGATAGTGCAAATACTAAATTTTGACCTAGAGCAGGAAGCCTGGATGGAAGAGGGTTCATGTGTTTATGCTAACACTGAATTGTTCTTTCCTGTGGGTTCATCTATGAAAGCTATTAAACAAGCAAATGAAGCAAAAGCTGTCTGCAATGAGTGTGTTGTCAAAATAGACTGTCTTGAATATGCCATCAGAACTAACCAAGATTCAGGTATCTGGGGTGGAACTACTGAAGAAGAAAGAAAATCTCTTAGAAGAGAGTATCGTAAGAACGGTTCTCTTCTAAACCTTTAAACTAATCCAGCTTCTCTTTTGTCTTGCTCTTGAGCAAACTCGATTGAATTAATATTTCCAGCATTAATGCCTACTTCCCCATCTTCGTCCGTATACCAATAGATACCATTATCTTTTATGAGGGCTTCAATTTCAGCTGTGAACTTTTTCTTATCTTCTATCTCGAATTCATATTCTTTTAACGATGCTTGTAGTGAAATTTTAACTTTTTGTGTTTTAGCCATTTTTTCTCCTTATAAAACGTTTTCGCCCATGAAAAGTGCTGACACTGAATCATCCGCAAATATAGATGTTAATGCATTTGCGATTATTGAGGAAACTGAGAGTACTTTTACATTTCCTAATTCTTGGATATTTCCATTTTGAGATAAGGTATCTGTAGTAATTATCTCATCTATAGGAGCATTTTTTAAATTTTCTACAGAAAGATCAGAGAAGATTCCATGAGTAGCTACAACGCTTACAGTTTTGGCTCCCTTTTCTTTTAATATCTTTGCTGCTGCGGCTATGGTGCCACCCGTGTCGATAATGTCATCAACTAATATTGCATGCCTGTCCTCTACTTCTCCAATTACAGTGAATGCCTCGACCACATTATGAATTTTCGGATCTCTTTTTTTGTGTACAAACCCAACATATGCCTCTAAATGTTTTGCAAAAGTTGTGGCCCTCTTCACTCCTCCAGCATCAGGAGAAATAATTGACACAGGTTCTTTAAATTTGTCTTTAAAGTAATTTACGAATAGAGGAAGTGCCGTTAAGTGATCGAAAGGCTCATCTATAAATCCCTGTATTTGTTGTGTATGTAAGTCAATTGAAACTAGCCTATCTGCTCCAGCTGTGATAAAAAGGTCACCAATCAATCTTGCTGAAATAGGTTCTCTTGGTAATGCTTTTTTATCTTGTCTTGAGTAGGGATAAAATGGTAATACAGCCGTTATTCTTTTTGCAGATGCTCTTTTTAATGCATCGACGAGTAAAAGTTGCTCCATGATTGTGAAGTTGACTCCATTAGAGTGGCTCTGCATTACGAAGCAGTCAGCCCCCCTTGCACTTTCCTCAAGTCGTATGTAAATTTCACCACTAGCAAATTGTTTCTTGTCAACTAAAGCTAGGGAAGTACCAAGTTCTCCAGCTACTTTCTCTGCAAGCTCTGGGTTTGATGATCCTGCAAACAAAAGCATTTTCTTTTTACTTGGTTGTTCAATCAATTTTCATCCTTTGGTTTTTTTCTATCCATATAACCATCAATATTTTTTTGCTGATTTCTCTCAATACCTAAAGCCTTTGGCGGTACATCTTTAGTTATGACTGAACCTGCTCCTATCATTGCCCCTTCTCCAACTGTTACTGGTGCGACAAGCATTACATCCGAACCAACAAAAGCATCCTTTTTAATTTCTGTTCTGTGTTTATTTTTTCCATCATAATTTACAGTAATGGAACCAGCAGAAAAATTAACATTCTCTTCTAGGTCTGCATCTCCCACGTAAGAAAGATGTGGAATTTTACTGCCACTACCAACATTTGAATTTTTTGTTTCAGCAAAGGCACCAACCTTCACTCCCTCTTCCAAGATAGAGCCTCTTCTGAGATGTGCGTAAGGGCCGATTGTACCGGTACCTTTTATTGTTACCCCATCAAGTACTGAAAAAATTACTGATGATCCCTCTCCAATTATTGAATCATTGATCATTGTATTTGGACCGACTACACAATTATCATGAATTTCTGTTGTACCAGTGAGATGCGTATTGGCCATTATTCTTGATCCAGCTTTGATCACAACACCTTTGTCTATATAGGTTGAAGTAGGGTCTTGAAAGTAGACGCCGTTTTCCATATGTGAAGTGATTAACTCTTCTCTTAAGGACGTCTCAACTTCGTTTAGTTGACTCATAGAGTTCACACCTTTAATAGTATCTTCGCTTACTTGTACTATAACTGTATCCAATTTATTTTGAAAAGCTATCTCAATTAAATCTGTTAAATATATTTCATTTTGTTCATTATTGCTATTTAGCGTTTTGATATTTTCAAGTAAAAAATTCTTATTGAAGCAGTACATCCCAGAATTGATTTCATTTATCTTTTGCTCATCCTCAGATGAATCCGCCTCTTCAACAATTTTTGAAATTGTATTTCCATCTTTAATGATTCTTCCATAACCACTGGGGTTAGTAACCTCAGCTGTAATAATTCCCAAAGCAACTTTACGTTTTGTTGATTCAGAGATTAACGTATCAATGCTTTCTTTAAGAAGTAAAGGTGCGTCTCCGGGTATGATAACGATGTATTCTGAATCATCATTTTTAAATTCATTACTATTTAATAGTGTCAGAACCGCATGTCCCGTACCCAATTGCTCTTCTTGTATTACTGGTTTAAATTCATTTGCTAATTCTTTAATAACTAAATCTGATTGGTGACCAACTACTACATACTTGTTATTTAAATGTTTTATAGCGTTCTGTCCGTAAGTAATCATAGGTTTACCTAAAACGGAATGCAATACTTTGGGTAAGTCAGACTTCATACGAGTCCCTTTACCTGCAGCTAATATGACTCCTGATATTTTCATTTAATTTGCTGGGAGAGAAGGACTCGAACCCTCAACGTTTGGACCAAAACCAAATGTGTTGCCAATTACACCATCTCCCACTGACCTTAGGATTATTCTAATCTGCTTCCTGTAACAAGCTACAATCAATTTTTTTTGTTACAGCTAGGTGTCTAAAGGGTTCTATATTTATCTTTTCCTTCTTATCAGTAAGTTCATTTTCCTCACCAAAGCAAAATAAGGTAGTGCCACTACCAGACATAAAGAATTCACTCTCGACAATGCTCTCGAGATATTTTTTATGTTCAAGTAGTTTTGGCTCAATTCCTACTGCAGCATTCCAAAGGTTATTCTTAATTGCTATTTCTTTGTAAAATTTAGCATCAACTTCTTCCTCTACTGCCTGTTTATCAAACGAATTAAAAACATCAACAGTAGAAAGTGTTTCATGTGGGGTGGCAATTAGTAAGTGAAGAGGCTCTGTTAATTTTACGGATTTTACCTCTTCTCCAAACCCAGTAACTTGAGCGGATGATCCATTAACAAAAAAAGGGACATCGCTTCCTATGCTCCTTGCTATTACAGCCTGCTCTGGAATAATCAGACTGTACCTTGTAGCCATATATTTAATAATGCTCCCTGCGTTAGAACTACCGCCGCCTAGTCCTGCCTCTACGGGTATATTTTTTTTAACTTTGATGTGGAATTTCTGTTCGAAATTGTTAACAATGCGTAAACATTGTAAAGCCTTGTGAATAGTTGATTCTCCATTCATTTGAATTTGAGGACTGAATTCAATGATATCGTTGTCAGTATCAATTTCTTTTATTTCAATTTCATCAAAAAGATTAATTGGGATCATTAGGGTTGATAGAGTATGTAAACCGTTAACAATTTTATTATCAATAGTTAGGTTCAAGTTAATTTTTGCAGAACTGTGAAGTTTCACTTTAAACTCTTCGCTAACAACAAATATTGTTCAGGAGTTAATTTTTGTGGCCTGTCATCAGGATTAATTCCTAATTTTTCTAGTTCTTCAACACTGAAGTATTCTTTCAATGCTGATTTAATTTTTTTTCTTTTTTGCTGGAAGGCAATTTTTGAAAGATTAAAGGCCTCTAAGCGTTCCTCTTCATCTATCAATCTCTCTCGTTGTAGAGTAACAACACTTGATGTGACCTTCGGTACAGGACTAAAGCAGTTTTTACTAACATCAAATTGCAGCTTAGGGGTAGTGAATAATGAGCAGACAACTGATAGTGCGCCATACTCTTTGGTATTAGGTTGTGCGGTGATTCTCTCGGCAACCTCTTTTTGAACCATAACAACATATCTGTGAATTACTGGAACTTCAGTTATTAATTTAACAAGTAGCCTTGTTCCTATGTAGTAAGGAAGGTTGGAAACAAGTATCCACCAAGGACCTGTTAATTTTGAGTAGTCATACTCCATTGCGTCCTGAGTAATTACTTCAATATTAGGAATTTCAGAAAAACGTTCCTCTGTAATTGCGGCTAAGTTCTTATCTATTTCAAGAACTCTTAATCTATAATTATCTTTTAACAATTCATTGGTTAATGATCCTGTACCAGGTCCAATTTCAATGATTGGATCTGCAAGTTGTCCTTGTACAAGCTTTGTTATTTTTCTTGAAATATTTGTGTCTATGAGGAAATTTTGTCCTAATTTAAAATTAGGTTTACCCTCTATTTTTTTTATCCAATATGCTTCGCTCATTATTTACTATTTACCTAACATAGTGTTTGTATTTTTAATCGTTATGTCCGAAAGCTCTTGAAGAGTAATCTCCCTAAGTTGTGCTAAATGTTTTGCAGTCTCAACAATATACTCTGGTTTGTTGTTTTTGCCTTTATGAATACCAGGTGCCAAATATGGTGTATCCGTTTCAAGAAGAAGCCTATCCAAAGGAATTTTTTTTGCCGATAAGTTGAGATCTTTTGCTGTTTCATAGGTTAATATTCCTGACAGTGAAAAATATACTCCTAACTCAATAAATTTCTTGGTCCATTTATTACCACCTGTCCAAGAATGCAGTATGACAGGAAACTCACCTCTGTATTTAGCTATGATTTCATAGGTATCTTTAAAACTATCACGGCAATGAATAATTACTGGTTTTAAAAGTTTTCGAGCCATCTCAAGGTGAAATATTAGATTTTCACGTTGTTCTTGTCTTGTGGAGTGGTCTCTGTAGTAATCTAAACCTGTTTCACCAATTAGATCTGCTTCATTTATTAATTTCGAGAGGTCTTCTTTTTGTCTTATGAGATTTTTTGCATCGTGAGGATGTAATCCTGCTGCCCAATATGCTGGAACTGGTAAATTTGATGAAAGTTCTTTTGCTTTTTTAGAGGAATCAACATCAACACCTGGAAGTATAAGATATTCTAAGAATTCAA
>CABXDM010000023.1 GCA_902510965.1 uncultured Candidatus Actinomarina sp. | reverse complement strand
CAGGGGAACTATAACTAAAGGTCTTTTGGGAGTAGAGGGTAGAGAACCTACCGCAGAAGAGTCAGATAAAGTCACTGAATTGAAAAACATTATTTTTGACGGCTTTTTAAAAGCTAAAGAATCTGGAATAACTGGTGGGGATCCCGCAATACTCGTTGATGAAACTTTTGGTCTAGATGTTCAACAAAAAGCAAAAGAAATGGGGATTAAGTTTGCTGCCCCAGTTGAAAAATCTGGCCAAAAAGTTTTCGATTTCGAATATGGCGATCAATTCGGTGAAAAAATTAATGAAATTGGTGCTGATTTTGTAAAAATCTTAGTTCGATGGAATCCAGACGACGATGAAGAAACTAGAGCAACGCAGGGAAGCAGAATTAAAGAACTATCTGATTGGCTTACAGAAAATGATAAAAAATTTCTTTTAGAGTTTCTTGTACCCGCAACAGAAGAACAGCTAGCATCTGTCGAAAATGACCAAGCTCGTTATGATTCTGAGATCAGACCTATGCTAGCTGTCAAGGTTGTAGAGGAAATGCGTGAAAGAGGAGCTGACCCAGATATCTGGAAGATAGAGGGGCTTGATACAGCTGAAGATTGTGAGAAAGTTGCTGCTGCTATTAAAGCTGGAGACAGAGAAAATGTTATTGCTGTAGTTTTGGGTAGAGGCGCAACTGATGAAAAAGTTAACGAATGGCTCCGTGCAGGATCTTCTGTAGAAGGATATAAAGGTTTTGCAATTGGCCGATCTATCTTTTGGAACGCACTAAAAAGTTTTCATGAAGGAGAAAAATCCAGAGAAGAAGCAGTGAGTGAAATTTCTGAATCATACCTTGGGTTCCTCTCTGTTTATCAAAACGGGAGTTAAATAAGTGTCAGCAGGAAAAGCTGTTATTGGACAATCTGGCGGACCAACCGCAGTAATAAACAGGTCACTTGTTGGTTTTATTAAAGAAGCAGTAAATCATGATTTTGATGAGATATTAGGTGCAAAACACGGATTAGCTGGGATGCTAGGAGAAGACTTTGTTGATCTATCAAATTTATCTGAATCCCAACTATACGGGATTGGAAAAACTCCTTCCGCTGCTTTAGGTTCAGTAAGACAAAAACCAACTGATTCGGATATTGAAAAATTAATTTCTATATTTGAAAAGCAAAATATAAGGAATTTTTTCTATATCGGAGGAAACGATTCTGCAGAAACAGCAAATTTAGTATCTGAGGGTGCAAAAAATATCGGATATGAAATGAAGGCATTTCACATACCTAAAACAATTGACAACGATCTTCGTGAAACTGATCACTGTCCTGGGTATGGTTCTGCTGCTAGGTTTGTAGCTCACGCATTTCAAGGTGATGATGCTGACAATAGAAGTCTTGGTGGTATAAAAATTAATGTACTAATGGGAAGGCACGCAGGTTGGTTAACAGCAGCTAGTACACTAGGAAAATCTGCAGAGGAAGATGGTCCACATCTAGTTTATGTTCCAGAGAAAACTTTTAACATTGACACATTCTTAAAAGAAGTAAAAGAGGTCTACGATGCTCTTGGGAGATGTGTTATTGCTATTTCCGAAGGAGTTCACAACGAAGATGGCGAATACTTTCTACAAACATATGCTGACCAAACCGGTTCAGGACTTGCCGGTAAAACTGATAGTCATGGAAATATTCAACTATCTGGTTCCGGAGCCCTTGGAGATACTTTAACCAACATAGTTTCTGAACACATAGAAGGAGCAAGAGTTAGAGCAGACACATTTGGATACCTACAGAGATCATTTATAGCTGATATCTCTCAAGTTGATGCAGAAGAAGCAGAGAGAGTTGGACAACATGCAGTTATTGCATCAAAAGAACTTGATAGTGGGTCTGTAATACTTAAAAGGCAATTTTCAGAAAAATATCATTGTGATGTAGAGGTTGTTGACCTTCATAAAGTGGCAAAACACACAAAAGATATGCCTGAAGAGTTCTTAGACAGTACAAAACCCTACGTCACAAATGACTTTTTTGAATATGCAATGCCACTTACAGGTGGGATAGAGCCCAAAACTCAAATTTTTGTATAGATGTCTAAAATAATCCTATCAAGAAGCGATTTTCAAGCTTTTTGGGAAGCAACAGTAAGATACTATGAACTTGATCCTCAAGGCGTAATGCACAATGCGAACCATGTTGCATTTTTTGATCAAGCAATAACTGCGTATTTTAAATATGTTAATTATGACTACTTGAATGACATAGAGGAGACGAAAAAAGATTTTCATACTGTCCAGGTCAAAGTTCAATACAATAAACCTCTTTATTTTGATCAAGAAGTTGAGATAGGTACAAAAATTAAAGAAATAGGAAATACAAGCATGACTTGGATAATGGGAATGTTTTTGATAGAAACAGGTGAGTTAGTAAGTTTCTGCGAGGCAGTTCACGTATATACAGATCAAATAACAATGAAACCAACACCAATAACAGAAGACCTTAAAGAAAAACTCAAATTTAAACCTAAAATATAGAACATGATAAAAAATCGGTTTGTAACAGTATTAGTAGTTCTATTCTTCGCTACCGCATGCTCAACGGGAACAGATTCAAATGTTGTTTCTTTGTCAGCCGAATCAACAACTACTTCAACCATAGCTGAAGAAGACTATCCAATTGTTTTAACTCAGTGCTTAAACGAAGAAAAAGGTTATGACATAGTAACTCCCTTTGATATACAAGATTTAAAAACAACAATTAGTCAGTTAAGCACAAGCAAAGATGAAGAATTACAGCTGGGAGAGGATGTTAATTACTGTATTAACAAATACAATCTTTGGTCGGACTCATCTTCACAAAATCCAGAAGATCTTGCCAACATATATGATGAAAATCTTGAATTAGCTAAATGCTTAAGAGAAAAAGGGATAAACGTACCAGACCCAACCCAACAAGAGCCTAAGCTTGATTTAAGTGGATTAAAAAGTTCAAAAGATAGTATTACCCCATTGTTACAAGAGTGTGGTTGGGAGAAATAAGTATTAGATTTGTATAATAAAAAAATATAGAAACTAAAAACGTAGAAACACTTTATGAAAGAATTAATACCTAAAACAATTAAAAACAAAATTCCAAGTAACAAATCTGTCTACTACTTTTTTTGGTTACTAGTTGGGTTTAATTTATTTAGGAGTCTTGAACACATATTTTCTGAAGATGGTGGTGCTGAATCTATTGCAGGCATTCCATTAAGTAGCTATTCACCTGAAGCTGCAAACAACATTGTTTCAATATTTGCTCAGTGGGGTTTTTCACAGCTAGTTTTAGCTTGCATCTTGCTTCTTGTTGTTTTAAAAATTAGAGAACTTATTCCGCTTATGTTGCTAATTATTGCTTTAGAAAACATATTCAGAGCAGGAATTGGTTTTTATAAGTCTTTAATCATTAGTGCAGATCCTCCGGGAGCACTCTCTCCTTTGATAGGTTTAGTGACTTTAATTTTCTTTTTTATTTCAATAAGGGAAAATAATTAAAATTATGAAAAAATATTCAAACATCTTCTTATTACTTCTATTTGTTCTTATCGCTGCGTGCTCCTCATCAGAGGAGTCACAAGGAGTTGTTTCTACAAAAGATTTATCAAGTGACACAACTGTTACAACAATTGCAGAGGAAGTCGTTGAAGAAGTTGTTTCAATCGAAGACGCACAGCTTTTACTAGCTCGGTGCTTAAGAGAAAATGGATATGATATTACAGATCCTAAAAATGATGAGAGTTTGCAGAGTGTTTTACGTCCAGTATTTTTAGCTGCTGATCAAAAAGGGAGAGAAGAACTTTTTGAGACAATTCAAACATGTGCTGACGAAAATGATATTCCACTAGGTGGCACAGCAGACTTTGAGAACCCTGAAGAAGTTGCTGATACATTAGACACCGAGTTGGAATTTGCGCAATGCTTGCGAGAAAAAGGGATAGAGGTGGAAGACCCTAATGCTGAAAGACCTCTTAGATCTATACTTGTTGGCCTGGTACAGTCTGGACAGTACCTTGAAGATCAAATTAGAGAAGCTGCTGGGGAGTGCTTTGACGACCTTGGACTTGAACCACCACAACAAGGTGGAGGTTAAAGCTACATATAATTTATAATTTTATATGTATAAAAAAGCTTCAATAATTTTGATATTATTTACAGCTTGTTCATTATTCCAACAAGAAGAACAATCTGTTGTCTCTGTTGCAGATACCGATAAAGGAAAAGAAGCAATTGCTCTTGGAGTTGAGCTTACAAACGAACAAGAAGAAATTTCAGATGAAGATGCCCCACTAGTCCTTGTTCAGTGTGTAAATGAATCTGGATATAAATTTAAAGAGCCAAGAAATTTTTTAGATTTATATACAACTATCGCTTCCTATTTTGAAACTTTAACTACTGAAGAACAAGAGGAACTATGGAGTAAAATAGAAGACTGTGCTTTGGAGTATAATTTATGGGGAGTTGCAGACGAGAATCAATTTGAAAACCCAGCTGAAACCGGGAAAGAGTTAGACAGAGCACTTCACATAGCAACTTGCTTTAGAGAGAATGGATACCCGAAGGTCCCAGATCCTAACTACTTTAATAGAGATGTGAACCTTGACGCATATACAAGTGAAGAATGGGATTTTAGTGAAGATGACCCAATTGTTCAGACATGGCAAGCCTGTGAGGAAACATTGCCAGAAGAGTTGAAAGGTGAGGATTGGGATGATTAAGAAACTTATAAAAATAATTTCTCAGAAAATTTACAGGTTTAATAAACTAAGGTAACTAGAACAATGATAAAAAATATATTTAAATTAAAAAACCTGTATGTGGTAATTACCATAACTGCTCTTGCTTATGGAGGTTATTATTTTGGTACTCAAAACACTGATTCCTTAACTAATAGTAAAACTCTAGAATTAACAACCGTAAGCATTCAACAGGGTGATTTATCAAAAAAAGAAGAATATAACGGGACACTAAGGCAAACCGACAGCAAAATTCTTAAAACTCCTATTGCTGGAGTGGTCACTTATCTTCCAGAAGAAGGAACAGTAGTAAATTATGGAGAAATCCTTTTTGCCGTCGATAACAAGCCTGTAATTTTAGTTGAGGGATCGATACCTTTTTACAGGACACTAGATTTAAATTCAAAGCCTGGACCAGATGTTTTACAACTCGAAAAAGCTCTACAGTTTTTGGGTTATGCTTCTGAAGATTTTATTCCAGATGAGACATTTGATGAGACAACTTCAACCATGTTAAATTCTCTTTATATTGACTACAAAATTGATACTAAATCAGAAATAACTCCGACAGAACAAGTTGCAATCAACTTAAAAGAGTCAGCCGTTGAAGCTATTGAGCAGACAATTGAAAATGGAGGGACAACCTTAACACAAGTCAACGATAAAAAGAAAAAACTAGATGATGCCAAAGAAACAGCAATTGAGGAAAGCACTGCATGGAAAGCAGCAGATACTGCTATCAAGAATGCAGAACAAAGTTTGACATTATATAGAGACGCATCGAATCCAAAGACAAAAGAAAAGACTGCTGACGGAACCTTAGATGGGGCCATTGAGGACTTAGAGCAGTCAATTGAAGAGCAAAAAAGAATTAAAAATTTAGAAAAAGGAAAAGAGTCAGGTATTGATGCCTCAGAAGCTTTAGCAATTGAAACAGCCCAAAAGGCTTATGATGACACATTAGAGGCATATAATGATGGCGTCGATCAGGTGGCAGAATTAGCCAAAGAGAAAGAAGAGCTAGATGAACTCATGCTTTCATCAAAATCAGAAACTTTTTCGCCAACCAATGCTTATGCATCTAAATCTCCACTTATTGTTGGATCATACATAAACAGTCTTGGTTCAGCGGTTGTCCTTAATTCTCAACTTTACAATATATCTTCTATCGGAATTGAAGTTGTATTTCAGGTAGATGCAACAGATCAGGAGACTGTTTCCTTAGGTGATAGTGTAGAAATTGAACTACCAACAGATGAAAGGGTCCCAACAATAATTACCTTCATAGATCAAGTTGTCACACAAACGCAAGCTGGTGATTTCATAGAGGTGACGCTAGATGTTCTTAATCCAGAATCTATCGAAGTTTACGACCAAGCTCCAGTAAAAGTATTTGTTACAACTGAAGTATCTGAGAATGTTTTATATGTACCCGTTAATGCTTTAATAGCACTAGCTGAAGGTGGGTATGCAGTAGAAATATTCAACGGAGATGAAGAGGGTGAAGTATTTGATGGAGATTCTGGAACTGATACCACTTATGTTGCAGTTGAAATAGGTGTATTTACTGATGGATTTGTAGAAATTATTGGAAATTTTCAAAAAGGACAATTGGTAGTTGTACCTAGATGAAATCAAAACAAAAAACTGTAATTGCTCTAAAAAATATATCCAAAATTTATGAAGGGCCACCACAAGTTAAGGCTATAGACGAACTTTCTTTAGAAATTCAAGAAGGTGACCTTGTCTCTATAGTTGGTCAATCCGGTAGCGGCAAGTCAACACTACTCAATATGATCGGGCTACTCGACACAGTAACAGAAGGTACTGTTGAGATAGAGGGTCAAGACATTTCAAGTCTTTCAGATAATGAGTTATCAAAATTTAGGGGCGAAAAAATTGGGTTTATATTTCAGAGTTTTTTTCTACTTCCCGGTCTTACTGCTCAGGAAAATGTCGCAGAAGGCTTGCTCTATCAAGGTATTAAAAGAGAAGAAAGATTAAAAAAAGCAGCAGAAGTACTTGAAGATGTTGGGTTAGGAGACAGAATAACACATCAACCAAAAGAACTTTCTGGAGGACAGCAACAAAGAGTTGCCATTGCAAGAGCACTAGTTCAAGATCCGGCATTTATCCTTGCGGATGAGCCAACTGGAAACTTAGACAAAGAATCTGGAATGAATATTCTCAATATTCTTAAAGAACTAAACAAACAGGGAAAAACTGTAGTCATGATTACTCACAACCAAGAGCATGCAAAGAAATTTAAAAAAGTTATAACGCTAACTGATGGAAAGATCGTTGCCTAAATGAAACAGAGATTAAAAATTAAAGACCTTTTTTTTGTTGCATTATATGGAGTAAGAGCAAGAAGAGGTAGAGCAGCTCTTACATCAATCGGTATAGGTATCGGGATTGCAGCAATAGTAGCAGTTACAGGTATTTCAGCATCTGGTCGTGCTGACCTATTGGCAACTCTCGAATCTCTTGGTACAAACCTAATAAAAGCATCTCCACAAGCAGGCTTTTTTGGAACTCAAGAAAAACTACCAGATGGTGTTGTGGGTATGGTTGAAAGAATAGGACCAGTAGAAGAAGTTACCTCTACAACTCAGACAGATTTAATCGTAAGACGCAGTGATTTTATTTCTGAGTTCGAAGGTGGTGGAATATCCACTATAGTCACAAGTCCAGAACTCCTTCAGGTTGTTGGGGGAAACTTAATTGAAGGAAGATTTATACAGGATGGTCTATCAAATATTCCAGTTACCGTTTTAGGTAGTGTTACAGCTTCTAGGTTAGGAATAAATACCTTAGAAACTCCCACAAAAATTTTAATTGGTAATGAATGGTTTGGAGTTGTAGGGATTTTAGATGAGCTAAAAATTCATCCAGACTTAGACCGATCGGTATTTATTGGATACGGAGTCGCTAAAACTCTTTTCGACATAGATAAGGAACCAACAACAATTTATGTCAGAGCAAACCCGACATACATTGAAGATGTGGTTGAAGTAATAGCACCTTCAATGAATCCAGAAAATCCAGATCAAGTTCAAGTTTCTAGGCCTTCTGATGCGCTAGAGGCGCAAGAGGCTGCTGATGCAGCATTTACAAATTTACTTCTCGGCCTTGGTTCTGTTGCATTACTTGTCGGAGGGGTAGCTATTGCAAATGTGATGGTTATGTCAGTTCTTGAAAGAAGGATGGAGATTGGTGTTAGGAGGTCTATTGGAGCAACTCGTAGAGAGATAAGATATCAATTTCTATTAGAGAGCATTGTTTTATCTGGAATAGGAGGGCTTGTAGGAGTAGTGTTAGGAACTGGTGTCACCCTGGGTTATACAAATTATACAGATATAGTCTTCTCGATACCTGTTAGCCAAGTTTTAGGTGCAATCCTTTTGGCCTTATTAATTGGGGCAATTTCAGGAGTTTATCCAGCTATTAAGGCTTCGAAAATACAACCAGCAGAAGCAGTTAGAAAATGAGAAATATAATTTTAACTTTTACATTAGTTTTTATCACAGCTTGCACAATTGGTGGCGAGGAAGCTTTGGAAGGTGTAGCAACTATAGAAAGTACAACACGAATCGAAGTTGTTGAAGTCGAAAAAACATTTGAAGAGGGCGTATTAGATTTTGCACAATGTATGAGAGAAGAAGGTATAAACTTTCCTGATCCGAGCTTCGATATTGATGGAAACCCTGAGTTTGATGATCTAAATATAGAAAATGAAGAAGAATTCGAAGAAGCTTTTGTTAACTGTGAAGATATTTTAAGAGAAGCCCTTCCAGAACAATTTGATCTCGATCCGGAGGTTGAAGCAGCCTTAGTTGATTCTTCTCTAGAATTTTCGCAATGCATGAGAGATGAAGGAATTGATTTTCCAGACCCCAAACCTGGTGAATTCGGATTTTTTGCCTTCAGAGATGCAGATATTGATTTTGAATCAGAAGATGTTCAAAAAGCATTTGAAATATGTCAACCTGAAAATCCTCTTGAAAATCTTGATGACTAAGTAAATATTAGAAAGTCAAAGTAAAAGCTTTATTATCTCCAATAATTTACAAACACCTACATTTGTGGATTAACTAAAAATTTATTACCAGTTTTTTGTTGGGCGTATGCTTGTATTATTTCAGGTTGAAGCATTTCTTCGAAAGAAATTTCTTGACCATACCCGCTGGCAAAAGTTGTTTTGATTTCTTTAGCAACCCTTACCCTCATTTCTTGAATTTTTTCCATTCCAATTTTTTTAAGCACAGGCATTAAGAGCCAGCCACCTAAACCCCATGACATACCATAAGATCTCTTAAGAATGGTTGGTGAGGGGTCTAGACCACCGTAAATATAGACTTGTTTGTATGTTTCGGAGCCATATCTTGAATACTCACCTGAGCCTGAATTTGAAGCAATCTCCATAGCAGCTAAGATTTGTCCAGGTAATTCTCCATTATTACCTCCTCCAGTAGCATCAAACCCAAGTGTTGCCCCAGTTTCAATCAAAGCAGTAACTAAAGTTTCTTTAAAATTTTCTTCACTTGTATTACAAACATACTTTGCACCTATGTCTTTCAAAAGGTCTACTTGTTCTTGTGTTCTTACAATGTTTACAAGTGGGATGTCATCATCATTACAGATTTTTACAAGCATTTGCCCCAAGTTAGAGGCTGCAGCAGTATTAACAATTCCAGAGTGATTTTCCATTTTCATAGTTTCGACAAAAGACAGAGCAGTCATAGGGTTTACAAAAGATGAGGCGGCTTCAGCTGCGGTGGTTTCATCATCCATAACTAGACAATTTATTGCAGGAACACAGATATATTGAGAATACATTGCACCACCAGCTAGCCCAACAGTTTTACCAGTAAGGTGTTTTACATTACTCCCTGCATCAACAACGACACCAGCTCCTTCATTTCCAGCAGGCATTGCTTGATCTAGTCTAGATTTCATTGACTTCATCATTGCTGGATGTACTTTCATTGAAGCTACAGTATCTTCTCCAGAGCCAGAAATATTTATGTTTGCCAGATCTCCTCCAAAAGTAATTAGCAGGGCTAAATCAGAGGGGCTAATCGGAGCAGCGTGTACTTCAATTAATACTTCATCATCAGTTGGCGTAGGTACTGGAACTTTAGTGATAGATAATTCGACATTTCCCTCACTTGTAACAGTTGATCTTATTTCTTTTGAATACTTATCTGTCATGACTACTCCTCCTTGGTTTTATATAATAAGCAAAATATACAACTCTAATTAAAAGAAATATTAATACTGAGATAATCATCCCAACAACAATTTCAATTCCGAAGCTGTTTAGTATGTTTTCTACTAGATTACTTTAATGGATTGTCATACATTAGGTGTTTGTATACAAATAAAGAATAAATAATTTACTATTTAAACGCCAGATTCATAGTAGGAAGGGGCAGTTACAGCTATTGTTAACCAGCAATTATTTATTGGATCTTCAGGACATTTGTCTAATTGAAACACCCAGGTCACTTCAAAATAGGAATTGTTGCTGGCTAATATTTTGATCTCATAGTGTTCATTATTTTCAGTTTCAACAGTTTTAGTAAAGCTATATTCTTTTAGGTCAAGTATTGAATTGTATGGTTCCGATAGGAGCATATTCCTAAAGTTCTCTTTTGGACCTGTTATTTTTTTATTATCAGGATGTGCGTAGTTCCATATAGTATCTAGTGAGTTTTGTGGAGAATTAGAAAAGTTTTGGTAACTCGCAAGAATTTCCGTGAGAATAATATCAGATTCAACAATAGATCTTT
>CABXDM010000022.1 GCA_902510965.1 uncultured Candidatus Actinomarina sp. | reverse complement strand
GGGTAGTTTAGGAAGTTGTTCAAGTGGGGCTGCAACGTATACATTTACAATGAGTAATGGTGGTTCGGCAACTACGACTGCTTATTTTGAAGTCCAATACAGGGTAACTGATTCAGATGGCAATACTGGGGCGTGGCAGTCAAAACTTTCCAATCAATCAGTTGGGATCAGCTCTTCAGCTACAACAACTCAATCTATAAATGTTGGTGAGAAAATCCAATGGAAATATAGAACATCGTTAACTAGTGGTTCTTTTAGTGGTAGCTATACAGAAGAGACTCAGAGCTCAGCTGTATCTTGTGCGATAGACGTTGGAGCTTCTCAAGCTTTAGGATCTTGTTCAGGTGCATCTAAAACATCAACATTTACAATGACAAATAGTAACTCTGCTACTACTGCATCCTATTTCAATGTTCAGTACAAAATTGATAATGGTTCATATCAAACTCATTCAAGTGGTTCGAGTGTCTCAGTTGCCATAAATAGCTCAGCAACTTTAACTCAATCAGTTCCTAATGGTTCAACAATTACTTGGCAGTACAGAACATCACAGTTTGATGGCTCTTTTTCAGGAAGCTATACAGCTATAAGCGCTAGCAGCACAGTAAGTTGTACTACACCAGCCGTGTCAGCTTCTGCGGCAAGTTGTTCTAGTGGATCTGGAAATATTACCATGTCACTTGATAACTCTGACCAGGGTGCAGCCAACTATTTTAAAGTACAGTATTCAACAGATAATTCAAATTGGAGTGATGGAATTGGAGGATCTCATGTTCAAGTGAATGCTGATTCATCATCAAGTGTTACGTTAGCAAGCTCAGCCTTTATTCATGGAACAACGGTGTATATGAGATATCAGACATCTAGTTCTACAGACTTTTCATCAGCATCTACAACTAACATAAGTAGTATCACCATTGACTGTCCTGTCCTGAGTGGTTCAGCATCAGCTTCGGCAGCTAGCTGTTCAAGCGGCAGTGCTGCGATTCCAATAACACTAAATAATTCAGGATCAAACATTGCAGGCGTCTTTACAGTGAGGTATTCAACAGATGATGGATCAAGTTATACAACGCTTACTGCTACTTCTGTTGCTGCTGGAGCGACAGACACCTCATCATTATCTATCTCTGCACAAACTCATACAACGGCAGTAATAATTAAATACAGTGTTGCAAATTCATCTGAGGGGTTAAGTCAATCAGAAGCAACTTTAAGCACTATTACTATAAATTGTCCTGTAACAAATATTGCTGTTACTAGTGCAACAAATGGTTGTGGCAACAATGGTGTTGGCCAGGGTGGAGTTTATGGTAGCTCTAAAATAGAGATTGACAATAGTGGAAGCAACATTGCAGTAACACTGTATGTTCAAAAGAGAAAAGTAAATCCTGTTACTGGAAATGAAACTGCGTTTGCTTATTTTGCAAGTGGATCAACAGGAGGAGCAAGTGGACAATCTATAAGTGCAGGAGCATCAACAACTTATAATTTTGATAGTCATCCAACCGGAACAGAAATTCAATATCGATATTCAACAGATGGTAGTTCGTGGACAGAACTCAGTACATTTACTTCTTCATGTGCTGAAGTTTCAACAGCTCTTGCAAGTTGTTCTGCTTCGAATACACAGACTGCAACAATAACACTAAGTAGTGGTTCTCAATCAACAGTATCAGTTTTTTACAGGGTTGAGTATTCAACAGACAGTGGTTCTTCATGGACAGAATTAAAAAATGATGAAGAAGTTACATCTAATTCATCTGAAACGTATAGTGGGCCAGCATTGGCTAATGGTGAGACTGTTGAATGGAGATATAGTTCAAGAAAATCTGGTGGGGCACACGATAGTTCATCATGGGTAACAGATGATACAGATATACCTGGAGTTGATCCGACACTTTCTTATACAGCTAGCTGCGTAACAACAACAACCACTACTACAACAACAACAACTACTACTACTACCACAACAACTACTACTACAACAACAACTACTACAACGCTACCTCCAACAACTACTACTACATTGAAACAAGAAGTCTTTAAGCCATCTTTGTTCGTAAATAGGTCTTGCTCAGAAGGTGGAGGAGCCTCATTTGGCATTACCGCATTAAATGCAACTTCTACAGTAGGGGCAAGTATCAGAGTAAAAGTCTGGGTAGACAGTAAGAGAGTATTCTTTCAAACTTACACAGTTGGCGCTAACAGCAATATCTTCATTACATCTATTGGCGGAGTGCCTGAAGATGCATATTTTAGAATAAAAATTGTTTTCAGAGATGATTTAGGAGCTCATAGAACAGTTGGACGATTTAGTAAATTAACTAACTGTGATGAAGAGATAACGTCAACAACTACATCAACAATTCCAGTTATGACAACGACAACATTACCACTTTTTGAACCGACAGATCCAACTATTGAAACAGGTGTTACAACAACAACATTACCACCCCTTGAACCGACAGATCCAATAGATGAAGAATTAGAAGAATTTGAAGACCCTCTTACAGGTGAAGAAGGTAATGACTTCTTTGTTTGGGATGATTTTGATGAAGACCTCTACTTTACAGATGGTAGTTATAAAATTCAATACTACTACCAAGAAGATAGCCTAAAGCTAGCCGAAACAGGTATAGATCTGGATTACATCCTAATAAGTGGTTCACTTGTACTATTTGTGGGTTTTGCATTGTTTAGTTCATCTAGAAAAAAGAAATTATTAGCCGAACCAGGTACTATTACGATCGAAAATATTTATAAAAATTCATTTAAGTTAAAAAGAAAACTAGAGAAAATTCTTAAAGAAAAAGTACTTATCAAAATTCCACTTGATGAAATGAACCCATACGGGGTAGGAGTTGGTAGATATAATGAAAAACTCATTTCTCTAAATGCTGAACTAGAGTACACGCTGGTTGCTATTAGAAATCTTGAAGAAAAGTATCTAAAGCTAGATGAAGTGATTACCAAGGACAAATTAAGCGAAGTATTTAATTTAATATCAAATAATTTTGATATCGAGTTTACAGATTTAGAACCCGTTAAGGAGAGCTTTGTTTCGGAAAATAAAATAGCTAAAAAAAGATTTTTCAAGATTAGATATGAAAATAAATCCAACCATACTTCTCCAAGGAGAGGTGGACTAGCTTTTGCTTCATTATTAATTTTTGCTGGATTGGGATTAGGTATTTATGCTGCTCAACAAATGTATTTAACAAATTTTCAACAACAAAATGCCCAGGAGTATTTAGAAAAAATTTATTCTGGTGATACTGAAGTTATTACAGCAATTGAAAAATTAGAAGTTCAACAAAACAATGTATTTCAAAGAGATATTCCAGTATTTGAAAATCTAAGAGACATTCCAGGCTTGATGCGAAATAATAATATTGAGGAATATATACCAACTGTCTTTGGCTACCTAGAGATACCATCTATAAACCTTAAACAATATGTTGTTTCTGGAACGGATGAATTGACTTTACAATTTGGCCCCGGACATTACCTTCAAACAAATTTACCGGGCTCAGGAGGAAATGTTGGTATTGCAGGACATCGTACTACATATGGAGCCCCATTTAGTAGGTTAGATTTACTTGAAGTAGGAGATCAAATATTCCTCAACTCTGGTGGAAATAAATACCATTATGAGATAGATGAAAAATTGATTGTCGATGCAAATGAAGGTGAGTATGTTCTTTACAACAGGGGTGATGATAGATTAACTCTCACAACATGTCATCCAAAATATTCTGCAAGGCAGAGATTAGTGATCTCTGGAAAACTTTTTAAAATTGAAAGCGGGAACTAAGATATGGATATGAAACCTGAGAAAAAAATTGATGGAAGAAGCCTTAGAGCGCAGAGGACATATGACGAGGTACATACAAAGTTAGTTTCAACAGCTACAGAAATGTATAACAATCCTTTAATTGCAAATAATAAAATTACAGTCTCTTCAATAGCTAAGAACGCAGGCGTATCAGTCGCTACAGCGTACAATCATTTTCCGGATAATAAATTGGATATATTAGGTTCAATCTTTAAATTAGGTTTCGAAGAAGTGATTATTGAGTACGGAAGCTTTGTTGAGATGAATCATGATCCAAAAGATCAAATTGAGGAACTTTTTAGGCTAATTACAGAAAAAGCTATTGAATTAGGCGACGCAGTTAGATATGCATTTTTCCATATTAATGACATCCTTGAAAGTGGAAAATGGATACAAGGTGAACCTTATGATGTACTCCTAAATACTTGTGTTAAGTTAGCTGATCAAAATCCAGGTATAGATTCAGAAAAACTTGCTGATGAATTATTTTCAAATTACAACGGACGTACATTTCTTTGGATGCGCTTTAATCCTAATTTTGATTTATGGGCTAAGTTTACTGATGATTGGTATCGTAATGAAAGTAAACTTATCTGTGATAAGGCTTTGAAATTACAAAAATAAGTGATGAAAAAGTTTTTAATATTCATTTCTTTTTTCTTATTTTTCAATGCTTCATTGGACGAAAGCAACATAGATATTGAACTTAAATTAGTAGATACAGAAACATTTAGAGTATCGTGGATTGTAAATATTGAAGACTTTGATCAGATAATACTTGAAATAAACTATAAAGATTCACTAGAGCAGTATCAGATACTGTCTTCTCAGGGGAGCATAGAGCTTTGTTGTTATTCTGAAGAAGTTGAAGTATCAATAAAAGTACTTGTTACCAAATCTGTAGAACAGGACTCTGATGAATGTGAAGCAGTTAATTGTTATGAATTCATTAAGGAAACGTATTACAACACTGCCAATTTAACTCTTTCAACCACTACTACTGTACCTCCTACAACACCTACAACACCTACAACAACGACAACAATCCCTCCAGAAATAATTGAAGAAAAAGTCGATTTTTTAAACATTCAAATAACGAATGCACTAATTACCTCAATTCCAGTGTTTAATGACATCGACCTTACAGACCAAGAGAAAAACAGTATGGCTGTTGTTGTTTCAACTTCTATTATTGTTCTTTTTTACATCGTATTATTGCTACAAGAATGGTTTAATAAAATAATTTCTGAAAATAACATTAGATGGTTTAAATCGGATAGAGATTTTAAAAAAGACACCAAATTTAAAAATATATTAAGAATTTCTTTTGTTCTTATACTTACCTCACTACTGATTGGCTACGTCGAGGAGGGTGCAGGTCTATCTTTAAGTTTGGAAAATTTAGCGATATTTATTGCTGCTTTCATTGGGCTTGCATCAGTTACTTTCTTTTCAGAGGGGGTAGAGGGTTTTATTGAGAGTAGATATTTAAAACAGGAGGTTAAAATCAAATGGGCTCCACAGGCAATATTCTTTGCTTTGATATCAACTTTTTCATTTATATATTTCAAGATGCCAGTTGGCTTTATTTTTGGATTTGTTGCTAGTAGCTACATAATATCCTACAGATCTACAGCAACCATTTCTCCAAAATTTTTCTCCTCTATAGCTTTAAGTATCGTAGGATTTGTATTCTTTTATTCAACATCTTTAGATTTTGTTAAAGAATCTACTGTAATTACAGCAGTAGCTTCACTTTCATATTTGATGTGCCTAGAAGGAGTATTACTTAAGTCTCTTCCTGGCGGGGGAAATGAGCTATTTGAGTCACTAAATGATTCGAAAGGTCCATATAAGGTATTGCCGTTAATGTCGTTCATTATTGGCTTGTGGCTATTTATAAGAATTCTGATAATTCCTCCTGATAGTGAATTTGCTAATTTCCAACAAGACATACTTGGTATGGGATCATTTTCAATAACATTTGCAATAATGCTATTGATTTACATACTTGGTATTCTTATTCTTGGTTTTGGAGTAAAGGTATTCTCAGAAGATGAATAACAAATATATATTTTCATTTGTATTTTTAGTAATTCTTACTGCAGTTTCTTTATTATTTTTCAATATTCAAACTCCTAATTCTGAGGATTTATATCAAGGATCAGATGAAGAGATTTCAGTAAAAACAACAACTACTCTGGCTCCGACCACAACAACTACTCTGGCTCCGACCACAACAACTACTACTACAGTTCCAGTAAATATCTCCGAAGACGAAGAATCTCTTCAGATAGTCGAAGATGAGGACGTTGATGAACAGTTACTCTACGATGGACCATATTTATCATTTGCAGGATTTGAAGGCTCAAATCAAAGATTGCTCGATGAACTAGTAGCTGCTTTACCAGAAGAATTAAAAGGAGTAGTTAAAAATAAGATATTATTCATTAACGGTTGTCATCAATATGCTCTCTCTGTTGTCTCTAGGTGTCCCTACGGTGTATGGGACTCTTCAGGTACTTATCCTGACGGAACGAAAGGCGCAGAATGGACTCTTTCAATATGGATTTCAGATAGAGCATTTACTGCTGGAGAGCAAAGAGATGTATTGATTCATGAATCAGCACATGCTTTATCATATTTAACCAGGAATTGTAATACTGAAAATAATGCAAGTTTTAGAAAAGACGCATGGGATTATTTTGGAAGTGAAGAGCAATTTGCTGATGCGCTGGTACTTTATTTTGGTGGTTCATATAACCATTACAGGCTCTCAGGAGATCTTACTGACGAGGAAACGAATTATATTTCAAATTATATAGCTACTTGTAGCGAAGGTTAATGTTCTGTATATTGTCTACATGGGCGAAATTGTAGATAGTGCTATATCTTTTAAAATAATTCCTTTTTTCATACCTATCCTTTTTTATTTTTTAGGTATAAATACTGAAACAACAGAACTTAAAAAATTAATTACTGAAAAGAAAACTTTAGTGTACGGCTTGACTTTTCAAATAATATTTTTACCTTTAGTCGGCATTACACTCTCAACTATTTTTAAAACATCTATTTTCTCTACTGCTGTAGTTCTAGTCTTACTTGTTCCTGGAGGTCATGTATCCGGACTATTGACTCATATTAAAAAAGGAAATGTTGCACTTAGTGTAGGGTTAACATCAATTGCATCAATGCTATCTCCTTTTACGATTGTGCTGTGGCTAAATATCGTGATCAGAGATAGTCAAGAATTCAGTATAAATTTTTTACAGACTTTCTTACAGTTAGCTATATTAGTTTTAATACCGTTCTTATCTGGCATCTATACTTTAATTAAAAAACCAATGCTAGCTCAGAAGCTCTCTGGAAGATTAGATCGGTTTCTTAAAGTTGTAGTATTGGTATTAACTTTTAGTGGACCAATTGAAATTAGAGAACTTTTAGTGGACAATTTTTTTGAAGGATCCAAACTGGCTTTTCTAGCATTGATAGCAATTTTTTTATTTAACATACTTGGATCTAAAACACTAAATCTAAGCAATAAAAATAGAGAAACAATAACAATTGAGGGGTTGTGTCAGAATTTTCCAATAGTCCTTGTACTTGCAGCATCTCTTAATATGCCCGAATTAATTGTTTACGGAGTCATCTACTATTTAATAAGCATGTCTTTAGCTGTTTCTTATGCATTTCTTAAAAATATTTAAATCTTGTTGATTTAAGTTTTTTATGTATATAATGATATTGTCTTTCAGACAAACAAATCACTACCATTCCAAATCGAATGTTTTGAATTAGGAGAAAAATGTCCGCTAGAACACAATTACAATCAAAACCAGTTGCTGACTTGAGGGCAATAGCAGAAGGACTAGGCCTTGAACATAAAGGTATGCAAAAAGCTAAACTTATTGATCTACTTCTCGAACAGGGTGATGCAGTTGTTGAGGCTGAAGAACCTATTGTTGCAGAGGTTATCAGTAAAAATGATGATTCAGACCTTCCATCAGTTGTTAATTCTGGAGATAGCCAAGTAAAAGCTGGAGAGTCTAGAGAAGGAATTTTAGATATTCTTCCTGAAGGTTATGGGTTTTTAAGATGTAGCGGTTACAAACCTGGTGATAATGATGTCTACGTGCCAGCAGGGAGTATCAAAAAATTCAGAATGCGTAAAGGTGATCTTGTTGAAGGTCCCATTAGAGCGCCAAGGCAGAAAGAAAAATATCCAGCTTTAATTGAACCTAAAACAGTTAATGGAGCCGATCCGGAACTTTTAGCAAGAAGAGTAGATTTTAATAAATTGACGCCACTTTTTCCTGACGAGCGGTTAAAACTAGAGGTCCTCGGAAAGCCTGAAAAAATTGTTGGAAGAATAATAGATTTAATTGCCCCTATCGGTAAAGGTCAAAGAGGGTTAATCGTATCACCTCCTAAGGCTGGTAAAACAACAATTCTTAAAGAAATTGCCAATTCGATCACTGAAAATAATCCTGAAGTACACTTAATGGTTGTTCTCGTAGATGAGAGACCCGAAGAAGTTACTGACATGCAGCGTTCAGTTAATGGCGAAGTAATTTTTTCAACCTTTGATAGACCCCCAGAAGAACATACTCAAGTTTCAAGACTTGCGATTGAGAGAGCAAAAAGGCTTACAGAAGAAGGTAAAGATGTTGTCATATTGCTTGATTCCATTACGCGTTTGGCTAGAGCCCACAACTTAGCATCTCCAGCTAGTGGTCGAATACTCTCCGGTGGTTTAGATTCAACTGCTATTACACCTGTAAAGCAATTTTTTGGAGCAGCTAGAAATATTGAGGGTGGCGGCAGCTTAACTATCCTTGGTACTGCTCTTGTTGAAACTGGATCTAAAATGGATGAAGTAATATTTGAAGAGTTTAAAGGTACTGGAAATATGGAACTTAAACTAGACAGAGGTCTTGCTGACAAACGTGTATTTCCCGCAATTGATGTTACTCCTTCTGGTACTAGAGAAGAACAAAGACTCGTTTCTCCAGATGAATTACAGTCCCTATGGGCTCTAAGAAGGGTACTCGTAGGGCTAGAGAGCGGTGCCACTGAGCTTCTTATTGATAGATTCAAAACTGTTAAAACTAATGAAGCCTTCTTAAAAGATGTCGCAAAAAATAACAAGTAAGTTAGAGTGAACATATGAAACAAGGCATACATCCAGATTATAGAGAAGTAGTTTTCCAAGATGAAGACGCAGGTTTTGCATTTCTTACTCGTTCTACAATTAAAACAAGTGAGACAATTTCTTGGGAAGATGGAAACGACTATCCATTAGTTAAACTTGAAATATCTAGTGCAAGTCACCCATTTTTTACTGGTAAACAGAAACTTGTCGACTCCACAGGACGTGTAGAGAGATTTAAACAAAGGTACGGTTCTACAAGTACCCGTCAAGCGCCACAACAAGAAGCTTCTTCTCAAGAAGAAGAATAACTTAATTTAATACACCCAAAATGTCTAAAGACAATATTGCCTATGGAGGACAAGCTGTAATTGGTGGCGTCTTGATACAGAGTCCAAAGGGTTGGTCTCTCGCAGTAAGGGATCAAAAAAATCAGATTCATAATTACTTTGAAAAAAGAACTCCATTAACGCAGAGAGAGGGTATTTGGAAAATACCTTTCATAAGAGGAGTGGGAGCGTTAGTTGATTCTTTATATGTGGGCTATAAAGGAATATCACTTTCAGATACTTTATATTACGGTGAACAAGAAGAAGAGACTTTTTTTACAAAAATCACTAATACTTTACTTATAGTGTCAATTTTGAGTCTCTTGATAGTTGGGCCAAGAATATTGATAGACCTTTTAGATCTTACCCAAACCATGAAGGGATTTGCTGAAGGTATTTTAAGAGGAGTAATTGTTATTACATATATATACCTAGTTGGTAAAACAAAGGATGCTCAAGAGTTGTTTGAGTATCATGGCGCAGAACATATGACCATAGCATCATTCGAAGCTGAACATTCACTTGAAATAGATGATGTTAAAAAATTTCCCAAAGAGCATATTCGATGTGGTACTTCATTTATATTTTTAATAGTATTTGTCAGCCTGCTGACTCTTCCCTTTATTCCAACCCTTAATGTATTTTTTACTCTTATCACACGGCTGCTACATGTTTTTGTTGTCGCAATGATTTCGTATGAAATATTAAAATTTAATTTTAAAAATAGTGATTCCTTAATCGCCAAAATTTTTGCAACTCCTGGAATATGGACTCAAAAAATAACAACACAAATACCTAGTGATGAACAGATTCAAGTTGCAATAATATCCATGGCTAATTGTATTAAATATAGTGAAGATAATGCCCAATTTGATGAACTACTATCTACTTCAAAGGAGTTAAAAAATGGATGAAGCATTAGTTGAGAAACTTACAGCTTTAGAAAGTTCTTTGGAAGAGATAGAAGCAGAGCTCCAAAAGATGGATATATCATCAGATCCAAAAGCATATGCTGAACTAGCAAAAAGACATAGTGATGTCACCTCAATTGTTGTTCTTTTTAATGAATGGAGAACGCTTAACAGCGATATAGCTGATGCAGAAGAAATGTTAAAATCTGAAGAGGATACTGATATGAAAACAGAGCTTGAGGCATTAGTGAGTGACTCAAAATCTTCAATTATTGACCTTACCGAAGATATAAAAATTGCACTGTTACCAAAAGACCCTCTTGATGAAAAAGATGTTTTAGTAGAGATACGTCCTGGTGCAGGTGGTGAAGAGGCAGCAATATGGGTTGGGGACTTGTATAAAATGTACACTCGTTTTGCAGAGAGAAATAGCTGGAACGTAGAGCCTATAGAGCTTACAGCATCAGAACAAGGAGGCTACAACAAGATTATTTTCTCAATTAAATCTAAAGGTGTATATTCAAAACTTAAGTTTGAGGCAGGAGCTCATAGAGTTCAAAGAATTCCTAAAACCGAGTCACAAGGAAGAGTACATACCTCAATAGCTACTGTTGCAGTTCTTCCAGAAGCAGAAGAGGTTGACTTAAGTATTGCAGCAAATGATCTAAAAATTGATGTATATAGGTCTAGTGGACCAGGTGGTCAGAGTGTTAATACAACTGATTCTGCAGTGAGAATTACCTATATCCCCACTGGATTAGTTGTGACCAGTCAAGATGAAAAATCACAATTAAAAAATAAAAATCAAGCAATGAGAATCTTACGATCACGCCTACTAAAAGCACGACAAGACGAAGCTGCTGCCGAAAGAGCTAAAGACAGAAAAGAACAAGTAGGTTCCGGTGAGCGCTCAGATAAAATAAGAACTTATAACTATAAAGACAACAGAGTTTCAGATCATCGTATCAATTTAACA
>CABXDM010000021.1 GCA_902510965.1 uncultured Candidatus Actinomarina sp. | reverse complement strand
TTTGGTCTTCAATTATAGGGATCGTATTAGCCATCTATTTAATACAAAGAGATCCATCAATAATCTCCCTCTGGATTGCTTTAGTGGCATCACTAGTTGTAAGAAGTTTTTTAGGTTTTAAATATCAACGCACTGAATAGACTATTTTACTGCTTTTAATACAGGTCTATCTAGGTAATAACTTAATATCTGTAGTTCTTGCGAAAGATCAACAGATCTAATCTGTACATCTGGAGTATTTTTTAGCAATACAGGTGCAAAATTTAATATCGACCTAACACCACACTCAATTAACTGGTCTGCAACTGATTGAGCATATTCACCAGGAGTGGCGATTATTCCAATTGCTACACTGTACTTATCACAAACTTCTTTTAATTCAGAACTTGGTTTAACGACTAAGCCGGCTATTTGCTTATTTATTTTTTTGGGATCATCATCGAAAAGGGCAACTACACCAAATCCTCTTTCTTTAAAGCCTCCATAGTGGGCTAACGCTGAACCAAGGTTACCAACCCCAACTATTACGGCACTCCACCCTTCTACTAAACCAAGCTCAAGTTGAATCTGATTTCTAAGAGTTGAAATATCATAACCAACACCTCTAGTTCCTAATGTTCCTAAATAGGAAAGATCTCTTCTGACCTGTGCATCATTGACTTTGGCAAGTTCAGCTAAAGTTTTTGATGATATACCCACTTCTGTTGAGCCAACTTGTTCTAGGCACTGTAAATAAAGAGGAAGTCTCTTTACAGTTGCTGGTGGTATTTTTCCATTTTCTTTCACTAATGCACAATCTAATGAACTAATAAATTTAAGCTAAATTACTAATAGATATTTTATTACAGATTGGGAGTATAAATTAACGTTTTATCCCCATTTGAGTTAACTTAATAATATCTAATGAAACAAGAAGAAATATATGACGTAATTATTGTTGGAGCTGGTCCAGCCGGAGCTAATACAGCTATTTCATATAAAAAACTAAATCCTCAATTAAAAATTGGAATTTTTGACAAAGCACTATTTCCCAGAGATAAATCTTGTGGCGATGCCATTGGTCCGGGAGTAATAAATGCTTTAAAGAGATTTGGGAATGAACACATACTAGATTCTGAACCAGAAGTGGTTTCAACAACTTTATTTGGGCCTAAAAACATAGGTATTCAAAACTATATTCCAGAGGTTCAAAATAAAGAGGATTCTGTAGTTTATGTGATTCCAAGATTAGATTTGGACAATAGAATTTTCAACCTCGCAAAATCTTTAGATGTAGATTCTTTCGAGGAGTATAGATATTCTGGATTCACAAGAAATTACGATGAGTCATTAAACGTTAGTTTTAAAAATGCATCAGGAGAAAGTGAGACCTTTAAAACAACAATTCTGGTTGGTGCTGATGGAGCTAATTCGAGAGTCAGAAAAGACTTGAACCTAAGCCAAAACACAGATTGGCATAAAGCAATTGCTATTAGAGCCTATATTGACAGTCCTAACTATCTGGAAATTTTTAAAGAAAGATCATTAATGTTTGAGATTAACGTATCTGCTTTAAGAGGTTATGCATGGGCATTTCCGAGTAAGGGTACATTAATTAATATTGGGATTGGTATGCCTTTAAGTCTTTTTAAGAAAGAGAATAAAAACATTAATGAAATGCTGGATGATTTTGTTCAAACTTTGGAGAGCAGGGGAGTGATAGTTGAAGATATCAGATTAGAAAAAAGCTACATGCTTCCCTTTGCTTCCTCTAGGCCAAAATTAGCTCATGATAAAGTAGCTTTAGTTGGCGATGCAGGTTCAATGATTAATCCAATGAGTGGCGAAGGTATATTTTATGGCATGGAATCTGGCTTTTTACTCGCTGAAAACACCCATGAATTAATCCAAAACAATAGAGGAGATATCAACAAGGGTATAAAGTCGTATGAAAAAAGTTTTAATAAACGCTTTTCGAAACATTATCTGAGCTGCGCTCTTGCCAGGCTAGTACTTCAAAGTCCCTATATGACCCAACGATTATTGACAGTTGCATCAATTGATCAGCACACAATAGATTTCGTAGTGGAACTATTATTCGACGAAGCAAGACTGACAATAAAAGAAGTTTTTCTTTTAGGTATAAAGTTTTTATCCCCACTTTGGCTTCTAAGAATCATTAAAAACAAGTAATTAAGTATTAGACATTAATCTTGATTTCCTAGTAAAATAAAACTAACTTTGTGAAAACTTTCACAATTAAAGGAGAGACATGGTTGATTGGGCCCCTATCTTAATAATGCTAATAATAGCCGTAGGCTTTGCCCTTGTTTCCTTAGGAGTTAGTTATCTTTTATCTCCAAAAAATCCAACTGCTGAAAAACTAGCACCTTACGAGTGTGGAATTTTTCCTGAAGAAGAACCCTCCCAAAGGTTTCCAGTAAAGTTTTACATGGTGGCAATGTTATATATTGTCTTTGATATTGAAATAATTTTTCTACTTGCTTGGGCTACAAGATTTAATGAACTTGGGTGGTACGGCATTCTTGTCATTGCTATTTTTAGTTTCTTTGTGCTTGAGACACTTTACTACGTATGGAAAAAAGGTGTTCTCGATTGGAATACACCAAGAAGAAAAAGATATTTTGAAAAAACATTATTTGAACCTCAAACTGAAAAGGTTGCTTAATGTATTCACCAGATAATATTTTTACAACAACAATTGATAAAGCGGTTAGATGGTCACGCACTCAGTCAATGTGGCCAGTAACATTCGGCCTCGCATGCTGTGCGATTGAAATGATGGCTGCTGGTTCAGCCAAGTATGATCTTGCTAGATATGGTATGGAAGTATTTAGAGCTTCTCCTCGCCAGGCTGATTTAATGATTGTTGCGGGAAGAGTTTCACAGAAAATGGCTCCAGTATTAAGACAAGTATATGACCAGATGGCAGAACCAAAATGGGTAATTGCTATGGGGGCATGTTCATCAACAGGTGGAATGTTTAATAATTATGCATTAGTACAAGGAGTTGATCATATTGTACCCGTAGACATCTATGTGCCAGGTTGTCCTCCAGGGCCACAATCCTTAATGCACGGAATATTAACTCTTCATGACAAGATTATGGCTGGAGAAATTAATAGATGAACGAAGTGCAACACATAGAGGTAAATGAATACCACGATTACATTAAGTCCCTACTTGAAGAGGGGTACGAAATGATGATGGACCTTACTGCTGTTGATTGGTTTAGAAAAAAAGAACCAAGATTTGAAGTAGTAATCAATCTTTTATCTCTTTCTAAGAACCTTAGAAAGACAATTAAGGTTCAAGTCCCTGATGAAAATCTCACCATTCCCTCAATTACAGATATATATCCAGGAGCCAATTTTTACGAGAGAGAAGTGTTTGATATGTTTGGGATAGTCTTTGAAAATCATCCTGAACTAACCAGAATTTTGATGCCGGATGACTGGATAGGGCACCCTCTCAGAAAAGACTATGGATCTGGAAGAATTCCTGTCCAATTTAAAAATGCTCCGAGTGTGGATTAATTATGGTTAAAAATAAAGAAAACTCAGAAGATTTAGACTTTTGGGCCACAAATTCGGAAGAAGGTGGATGGAACATTTCATCTACAGATGAAGGCTCTCAAAAAATGAATGATGAGGAGTCCGAGCAACAGATAAAAATCCAGACTGGATCTGATGTCGTAGATGATTATTTTATTGAAGAAGAAACCTCTGAAGATGAGAGGATGATTGTTAATATGGGTCCTCAGCATCCGTCAACTCATGGAGTTTTAAGACTTCAAGTTGAACTTGAGGGTGAAGCCGTCAGAAGAGTAAAGCCTATCATTGGATATTTACATACTGGCATGGAGAAAACTGGTGAAGAGCTAACTTACCTTCAGGGACCTACGAACACAACTAGAATGGACTATCTCTCACCTTTTTTTAATGAACTAGTTTTTTCACTTACCACTGAGAAGCTTTTAGACATTGAAGTTCCAGCTAGAGCAGAAACAATAAGAATATTAATGACTGAGTTAAATAGAGTTTCATCACATTTAGTTGCCCTTGCAACCGGAGGCATGGACATAGGGGCACTTTCTATGATGATATTTGGGTTTAGAGAAAGAGAATTAGTATTAAATTTTTTTGAAAAGACAACAGGACTAAGAATGAATCATAACTACATCCGACCAGGAGGTGTAGCAGCAGACTTACCTGATAATTGGCAAAAAGATGTTAAAGAAATATTAAAAATTATCCCTGAAAAGCTTAAAGATTATGACGAAATGTTACTTGATAATCCGATATGGCAGGGACGACTCCAAAATGTAGGAATTATAACTCCTGAGGAATGTCTGGCTTATGGCATTACTGGCCCAAGTTTAAGAGCATCTGGTCAGGGATGGGACCTTAGGAAAATGCAGCCTTATTCTGGAATTGAAAAATTTGATTTTGACGTACCTGTTTTACAAGAAAGTGATGTTTTTGCTCGTTGGAGAATTAAAGTACTTGAAATTCTAGAGAGTCTAAAAATTGTAGAGCAAGCAATGGACAATATGCCTAAAGGACCATATAAAATTCAAGATAAAAAAGTCACACCCCCACCAAGGAAAAGACTTGATGAATCTATGGAGGCACTGATTCATCATTTTAAAATTTATACAGAGGGATTCAAAGTTCCTGAAGGAGATGCATATGTTGCTGTTGAGTCCCCAAGAGGAGAATTAGGTTGCTATATAGTTTCAGATGGTTCTTCTAAACCATTTCGAATGCACGTAAGGGGTCCATCATTTTGTAATCTACAAGCCCTACCGATTGTTATGGCCGATAGTCCAATAGCAGATGCTGTTGCAGCAATAGCATCTTTAGATCCTGTAATTGGAGATGTTGATAGATGAGCTGGGAAACAGAAAGATTAGAAAAAGCTAAACAAATTATTGAAATGTATCCTCAAAAGAGATCTGCTTTAGGACCATTGCTTTATTTAGCCCAAGATAAAGATGGATATATCTCAAATGAATCAATTGTTGAAATCAGCGGACTTATTGGGATAACAGAAGTCCAAGTCCAATCGGTTGCATCTTTTTATTCAATGTACAAACAGGAGCCAACAGGTAAATTTTTACTCAGTGTTTGTAAATCAATTTCTTGTGAGATAAGTAACTCAAGCGATGTAATTAATAGTGTTAAAAATTTTACAGGGCTAAGTAACAATGAAACAGATGACGAAAATTTCTTTACTTATGAGTCTGTTGAATGCATAGGCGCGTGTGGTGGAGCACCTGCAATTCAAGTAAATTATGAGACTGTCGAAGGCCTAACACCTGATAAAGCTGTAGATTTGTGCAAGTGGCTTAAAGAAGAAGAACCTGAAATCGTAGTTGCAGATGAGCTTCAAGATAAATTTGGTGGAGTGAAGTCTTTTGACTGGGCTATCGCAGATAACAACGGAGCAACTAGCCCTGTTCCAGGTTTTCAAACTTATGACACATCAAAGGAGAAAAAATGAAAGAAACCCTTCTTCTGACCAAACATATGAGAGAAAATCCTGAAGACAGCCACTCTCTGAAATCTTATGAAAAAAATGGAGGATATGAATCTGTTAAAAAAGTACTTAAGTCTGGTACCCCTGAAGAAGTACTCCAAGAGATAAAAGATTCTAACATTAGAGGTAGAGGAGGAGCTGGTTTTCCTACAGGAGTCAAATGGGGCTTTTTAGCTGAAGATGAAGAAAGATACCTTGTTATAAACGGTGATGAATCTGAGCCCGGAACTTTTAAAGATCGAATTCTTCTTGAAAGAGATCCACATCAACTAATTGAAGGAATGATAATCACATGTTTTGCCGCAAATATTTCAAAGGCTTTCATATATATAAGAGGTGAATACGCAAAGCCGGCAAGAAGAGTTCAAAGTGCTATTGAGGAAGCTTATGAAAAGGGATATTTAGGAAAGAATATATTTGGATCTTCTATGAACTTGGACATTGTGGTGCACCTTGGTGCAGGAGCCTATATATGTGGAGAAGAAACCGCTTTACTAAACTCACTAGAAGGTAGAAGAGGTGAGCCTAGATTAAAACCACCATTTTTTCCAGCAGTAAAAGGTCTATATAACAAACCAACGCTTGTAAATAATGTTGAGACTATCTCTTCTGTTCCATGGATAATGAGTAACTCTGGGAAAGATTATTCAAGCTTAGGAGTTGAAGGTTCAACAGGGACAAGAATTTTCAGTCTTTCTGGACACATAAACAATCCTGGAAACTACGAAATAGAGATGGGGTCTTCATTTGGAGAGTTCGTAGATACTTTAGGCAAAGGTGTTAAAAATAAAGCCATTAAAGCATACATTCCTGGTGGAGCGTCAGCTCCATGGTTACGTGGAGATCAACTCGATGTCAAAATGACAATTGATGACGTTGCAAACGAGGGGTCCATGCTTGGTTCTGGAGCAGTCGTTATGATGGATGAAGATACAAATTTAGTTTTAGCAGCAAAAAGCTTAGTAAGCTTTTTTGCGCATGAGTCTTGTGGACAATGCACTCCATGCAGAGAGGGAACTACTTGGCTTGAAAATATACTTGAAAGAGTTGCTTCAGGCAGAGGACGACTTTCAGATATAGACCTACTACTTGACGTCTGTGATAATATTTCACCGGGACTTACCTGGCCACCAAAGATGACAACCATATGTCCGCTTGGACCTTCTGCTACTGCATCGATTGTGTCTTTAATGAAAGACTTTAGATCAGAAGTTGAAGTTTTACTACCAAAGAAAGTAGTAATAGGTTGAACGAAAAAGTAACTTTTACCGTTGATGGAAAACAGCTTGAAGGAAAACAGGGTCAACTCCTAATTGAGGCATGTGAGGATTCTGGTATCCATATACCAAGGTTTTGTTGGCATAAAAGATTAGATCCAGTCGGTATGTGTCGAATGTGTCTGGTTGAAATTGATACACCTAGAGGAAAAGCTTTAGTACCTTCTTGTACAACGCAGGTAAGTGAAGAATTAATTGTCGAAACAGAGTCTGATACTGTTAAAAAAGCTCAAGAAGGTGTTCTAGAGTTTTTACTCATCAACCACCCCCTTGACTGTCCTATCTGTGACAAAGCAGGAGAATGCCCCCTTCAAGATCAGACAATGGCTTATGGACCAGGTGAATCAAGATTTATTGAGGAAAAAAGACATTTTGAGAAACCAATTCCTGTTTCAGACATCGTTTTACTTGATAGAGAGAGATGTATTTTATGTGCCAGATGTACCAGGTTTTCTGATGAAATTTCTGGAGATCCTTTAATTGAATTTATCCAAAGGGGAAATAAAACACAAGTTAATACTTTTCCTGACGAACCTTTTAAATCTTACTTTTCAGGAAATACTGTTCAAATTTGCCCAGTTGGGGCACTAACTGCAACTAGTTACAGATTTAAAGCAAGACCATGGGATTTAAAAAAAGTGTCTTCAACATGTAATTGTTGTTCGTTAGGATGTTCCGTTGAGCTAAATGTATCTCAAAATAAAATGTTAAGAATACTTGGTGAAGATAATGAATTTACTAATCAAGGATGGCTTTCGGATAAAGGAAGATATAATTTTGAATATTTGCACTCAGAAAATAGATTATTAAATATTCATTCAAGAGAAAATGAAGACTATCAGACTATCAATATCTCAGATGCAATTGAAAAGATCAAAGATAAGATTAAGGACTTAGACAACCCAGAAATAAAGTTTATCGTTGGAGCCAACAGCACAAATGAAGAATATTTTGCAATCAACAAATTTGCTAACTCCCTAAATAGAAATGAATTTTTAAGTAAGGACAAATCTAATGTCTACTTTGCTGATGATCATATTCATAACGGGTATTTTAGTGAGGAATATACAAATGCTACTTTCGAAGATCTGGATAATTCTGATGCTATCGTTGTGTGGGCAGAGGATATTAAAGATAACCTACCAGTACTATTTCTTAGAATCAAAAAAGCAGTTAAAAATGGAGTTAAGCTCGTTGTATTCGGACACACGAATACAGCTTTAGAGAGTCTTGCAGACCTCTATCTTGGCGCTGAAATTGTTTCCAATAATTTTGAATTAAAAACAAGTCTAAGCAATATTCAAGAACTGAAAAATATTATCGATAGTAAAAAGGTAACTACAATTATTGGAAAATCTACTCCATTACAAAAAAAAGATTCACTAGATACTCTTATAAATCATTTACAAAAGGTTTCGGACCTTAAGATATTTAACTGTTTCAGTAAAGCGAATACTTTTGGAGCAATACAACACATTGACCAGATAAAGGGATTAAATGAATTCTGCACTGAATATGAGAATTCAAATAAAAATATTGTGTTCACTATAGGTGCAAACCCAGTTAACTCATCATTTTTTGGATCCAAAATAAAAGATATTCTTGAAGATACAGACTATGTTATTTCACTTGATATTTTTAAAAATGAAACAACAGAATTAGCTGATTTGATATTACCAACAACTGCTTTTGGTGAAAAAGAGGGGACGATAACAAATATGGAAATGAGGGTTATGAAGCAAAATAAAATCCTTCCAGACCCTGGCTCAACTCTTTCTGAATGGGAATATTTAATAATGATTGCTCAATCACTTGGAAAAGATATTAACTATGACAGTGTAAACGAACTAAACAGTGAGCTAGCGAGTCAATTTACAAAGACAGAAGCATTACCCACATTTGATAATCTTAACAAACCATCAAATCTTTTTGGAATACTAAATCAAAAAGAAATTAATTTAAATATCAAGGATATCGATCAAGACAGTCCATCTCTTTTGATGGTAAAAAGACTCTATGGAGATTCAAGTACTCAAATTAATTCACCATCTATTTCAATGTTAGGTTCTGAAAGGTTCATCGAGTTGAGTGAATTTACTTTAGACAAATATGGAATAGAGTCCAATGTTGCTACTTTAACTCAAGGCTCATCATCTATTTTTGTGAATATAAAATTGAATAATCTTTTGCCAGACAATCTTGTTTTAGCTCCAATCAACAGAAGAGGATTTGAAAAATTAGACTCTACTAAAGATTTTGATCTCAAAGAGACAAAAAATATGAAGGATTTAAGTGTCAACTGATTTAATAATTGGAGTAACAAAAGCAGCTTTGATTTTAGGGCTTTTATTAACCAACACAATTTTACTTATATGGCTCGAAAGAAAGTTAGTAGCTGGTATGCAATCGCGAGTTGGACCAGATAGGGCAGGACCTTTTGGAATTTTGCAAACAGTTGCTGATGCAGTAAAACTACTTCTAAAAGAGCAAATACTTCCTTTAAAAGCTGACAGAGCAATGTATTTATTAGCTCCTATCCTTGCATTGGTACCATCATTCTTAATATTTATGATTATTCCTCTTGGGCCAAGCATTGATTTAGTTATACAGGGAGAAGCCGTAAATGTAGATTTAGTTGGAGCAAACATTAACGTAGGCGTCTTATTTTTCTTAGCTCTATCATCAATAGCTGTATATAGTGTTGTTCTTGCCGGTTGGTCTTCAGGATCGAAATACCCATTACTTGGTGGGGTCAGAGCTTCTGCACAGATGATCTCTTATGAAGCCGCTATGGGGTTAGCCTTAGTTCCAGTAATACTTTATTCAGGATCTATGTCAATGACTGATATAGTTCAAAGTCAATCAGGATTTCTATCAAGCCCTATTCCTTTACTAGATTCAATTGTTGGCTTTATTCCTAAGTGGAATATATTTCCACAGTTCATAGCATTTGCAATATTTTTTATAGCATCTGTCGCAGAGGTAAATAGAGCACCATTTGACTTAGTTGAAGCCGAACAAGAGTTGGTAGGAGGATTTCATACTGAGTATTCCGGATTTCGCTTTGCAATGTTTTTTCTCGCCGAATATATAAACATGTTTAACATGTGTGCAATAACAGCTACATTCTTTTTAGGCGGATGGCTAGGCCCAACTTTTTCAGGATTCTTACCACCATTCATTTCAGCATTTATGCCAGCCGTTTGGCTCGGAGTTAAAACTTTTTCTTTGTTATTTATATATGTTTGGATAAGAGCAACCCTACCTAGATTGAGATATGATCAATTGATGGAACTAGGCTGGAAAAGACTAATTCCGATTTCACTAGTATGGCTTTTATTATCTTCAATTGTTTTAGGAGTTAGAGAGTTTGGCTTACCATGGAGTTAAAAGATGAGTAGTGGATACGACTTACTAAAAGGATTAAAAGTAACATTTAAAGAGTTATTTAAAAAATCTGTAACTGATAAATACCCGAAAGAGTTTAGAGAAAAACCCCAACGTTTTCATGGAAGACATGTTCTTAACAAATATGAAGATGGTATGGAAAAGTGTATTGGTTGTGAGCTTTGTGCTGGAGCATGCCCCGCACAATGTATATATGTAAGGGGTGAGGATAATCCTGAAGAAAACCCAGTAAGTCCAGGCGAGAGATATGGCTTCATATATGAAATAAATATGTTGAGGTGTATATATTGTGGTCTTTGTGTAGAGGCTTGTCCCACAGAGGCAATAACAATGACTTCACTTTTTGAAATGAGTGTTGCAGATCGATCTGAGGCAGTATTTGATAAATCTGTATTGCTTGTTAAAGATGATGGTTCAGCCAATACTCACGAAGAACAAACAAATTTAACAAATCCAGAAGAGTTAACAAAAATTGATGGTTGGATGAGAGCAACAGCTCCTAATGGTAATCCAGATTTTGAAAATGTTATTGGATGGACTAACTCTCTGGGCTATGGGGAAAGAGAACCAGAAAAAGGCCAAACAATGGAAGAAGAGTAAAAAAGTGTTAGAACTACTACTTTTTGCAGTACCAGCAGGTCTAGTAATTCTAGGAGCTTTAATAGTTATATTCGCTAAAAATCCAGTTCACAATTCAATGGGTTTAGTCTTAACACTCGCATCACTTGCAATAATTTATATCACTCTGAATGCAACCTTTGTGGCTATGGTCCAAATGCTAGTTTACGCCGGGGCTGTAATGACTTTATTTTTATTTGTGATAATGATGATCGGTGTTGATAAGCCTGAACAAACAAGAGAAGAAATTAAAGGTCAAACCCTTCTGGTCTCAGGAACCCTTTTTATTTTGATTGGTCTAGTTTCATATGTTGTTGTAAATTCTGGTTTTAATTGGGATCTCTACTTTCCTGCAGTCGAGTATAGCCTAGAGGGTACACCGGATTTAATTGCTGCAAGTCTATTTACTGAATGGGTTCTCCCATTTGAGATAATTTCAATATTACTTATTGTTGCTACAGCTGCAGCTATTGCTTTAGCTTATGACACAAAAGTAAGGAAACCAAAATGATAGAGGTTTCAACAGACTGGTATTTAACATTAGCCGCTATCTTATTTTCAATCGGCTTCCTGGGGATGATGATTAGAAGAAATGCATTGATTATGTTTATGTGCATAGAGCTTATGCTTAATTCTGTAAATTTAACATTTATAACTGCGTCAAAACATTTTGGAACAATAGAAGGACAAATCTCCGTATTTTTTGTTCTAGTGGTGGCTGCTGCTGAAGTAGTTGTAGGTTTGGCCATAATAGTTTCAATATTTAAAAAACAATCTTCAGCATCTGTGGACTTACTAAGAACTTCCAGAGGTTAGTTAGTGGAAAATTTACTTTTAGTAATTATATTTTTACCATTGTTAACAGCCATTGGGATTAAGATTATTTCAAATTTAGTAAATGAACTTTTACTAAATTTTTTAACAATTAACTCAGCACTTCTATCTTTTGCAACAGCCTGCGGAATGTTTGGTCTACTTCTTTCAGATAAATTCAAGCCTATTCACTTAGAATTATTTACATGGATTCCAAGTCCAGAAATATTATTTGAATTTACTTTGGACGGTCTTTCTGGAATCATGATGCTTCTTGTAACAGGGCTATCAGTTGTCATTCAAATCTTTTCAACCTCGTACATGAGTAAAGATGAGAATTACTCCAAATATTTTATATATTTTAATGTGTTTGTATTTTCTATGTTGCTATTAGTCATGTCGGGAAATTTTTTAGTGATGTTTTTTGGCTGGGAGTTAGTTGGACTGAGTTCCTATCTCTTAATATCATTCTGGTCAAAAAAACAG
>CABXDM010000020.1 GCA_902510965.1 uncultured Candidatus Actinomarina sp. | reverse complement strand
AGAGTTCGCGCATGAAAATTGGTGGATATAAATTTAAGCTTTTTTGAGCTTTACCGCGTAATCTTTAATCATTTTTAGCATATTAAAAGCACCATTTCTTCTAGCTGGGCTTAAAATTACTCCAAGTTCAAACTCTTCCATTAAATCTATTTCTGAATTGATTATATCTTCTGGTGTTTCATCTGAATAAATTGATGCAATGAGCGTTACTAGTCCTTTTGCAATGAGTGCATCAGAGTCACTCATAAAATATACTTTTTCATCTTTTTCTTCTGGAATTAACCATACTTGGCTTTGACATCCACTAACTTTAAAATTATCAACTCTAAGCTCTTCAGGAAAATTAGTGTTATCTTTTGCTTGTTCGATTAAATATTGATATTTCTCCTGTGCATTTGGAAATAAATCCAACATTTTTTTATAATCTTGTACTTTTTGATCAATAGCCATTCATTAACCTAACATTTCAATACTGCCGAGAAGGGCATCTTTAAAAACATCAAGATCATTTTCATCATTGTAAATGTACCCTGTTGCTCTGAAGGTTGCATCTATGCCTAATTTTCTGTGGAAAGGCTGTACACAGTGGTGACCCGCTCTCACAGCTACTCCGTATGTGTCTAGCATCAATGAAATATCTGTTGCGTGTATTTGATCAACATACATACTAAATGTGCAGCCAGCAAACTCTTCATTTGTATGAATTACATTAACCCTATCAATGTCTGAAAATATTTCTTGAGCATATTTTCTGAGTGTGTCTGAATGCTGTGATACTTTTTCCATTGTGATATTTTCTAGGTAGTCAATTGCTGCGCCTAATCCAATTGCCTCTACGTAAGGAGGGGTTCCAGCTTCAAATTTATGTGGTACCGGTGCCCATGTGGCTCGATCATAGTAAACCTCTTCAATCATATCTCCACCACCTGAAACAGGTTCAAGCTCATTTAATAAATCTAATCTTCCCCATACAACCCCTATCCCTGTGGGTCCTAATAATTTGTGACCAGAGAATATTATAAAATCAATTCCTAAGGCTTGAACATCAACTTTTCTATGAGGAACGAGTTGAGCTCCATCAAGTATAAACAATGCGTCTGAATGTTCTTTTACAAGCGATCGAATTAATTTGATATCCGGAAGCAACCCGGAGAGATTAGATTCACCTGTGATGGAAACAACCTTAGTCTTGCTTGATATTTTTTCTTTAAGGTCTTCTAAATCGATAGAAAAATTTTCATCCACGGCTATGTATTTAATTTGTAAATCATATTGGCTTGCAACCATTTGCCATGGGATGATATTTGCATGGTGTTCTATCTCAGTAAGTAAAATTTCGTCTCCAGGTTTGAGAAATTTTTTAGAAATAGAATTAGCTAGAAAGTTAAACCCTTCAGTTGCACCTTTAGTAAAAATGATTTCATCAGAGTGATATGCATTTAAAAATTTCTTACATTTTTTTCTAACGTCTTCGTAAAGCTGGGTTGTTTCAGCAGACAGTACATAAGTTCCTCGGTGGACATTGGCATTCGTATTAGTGTAAACATTATTCATAACATCAATAACTGATTGTGGTTTTTGTGCTGTTGCCCCAGAGTCAAGATAGGTTAATTTTTTAGAATTAACTTCGCGATTAAAAATAGGAAAGTCTTTTTTAATATCTGCAAATTCATTCATTGGTAGGATTCATATCCTTCTTTTTCTAGTTTATCAGATAATTCTTTACCACCTGTTTCTACAATTTTGCCATCTACAAATACATGTACGAAATCAGGTGTTATGTACTCCAATAGTCTCTGGTAATGAGTTACGACAAGATAGCCCCTTTCAGGTGTTCTCAGCTTGCTGATGCCTTCTCCAACTATCCGCAACCCATCTACATCCAATCCAGAATCAGTTTCATCTAGAATGGCAAGTTTTGGATTCAATACCGCTAGTTGGAGTATTTCATTACGCTTTCTTTCTCCACCTGAGAAACCTTCATTTAAGTATCTATCAACAAAATCTGGAGATAAACCTAAGTCCTTCATTGCGTCTGCAACCTTAAGTCTAAGTTCAAGGGTCGAATAGTCAGTATTTTCAATGTTGGTAAGTGCTGTTTTTAGCATATTGACAATGGTTACTCCAGGTATTGATTCAGGATACTGAAAAGCCAGGAACATTCCTTCTTTTGCTCTATTGTCTACAGGCTCTTCAGTGATATCTTTACCATTAAATAGTATTGTTCCCTCTGTTACCTCATAAACAGGATTACCCATCAAGACATTAGATAACGTCGATTTACCAGATCCGTTGGGGCCCATAATTGCATGAACCTCTCCAGGATTAATTTCTAAGTTAATTCCTTTTAAAATGGGAGTATCTTCTACGTTTGCGTGTAAGTTTGTTATTTTTAACATAAATACCATGTTAATTATTAATAAAAACAAACGATATTTCAATACGAAAAATAAAAAATAAAATTAGACTAAGAAAATGCAATTTATACTTACAGACTTACAAAAAGAAATAAAAGAAAATGCGGAAAAACTACTATCTGAACAAATAGATCTTTTGGATACTATAAAAAAGGTTGATGAAGATGTGCGATTAGATTCAGATTTATGGAAACTAGTAAATGAACAGGGTTGGTTAGCCTTGGATGTTACAGAAGAGGACGGGGGGCTCGGCTTTTCAACTGTCGATGCTTCAATTCTTTCTGAGGTAGCAGGATATTATCTACCAATTATTCCTCTTTTTAGTTCAGGTGTTGTATTTAAACATCTACTTCTAAATTCAAGTGATGAAATTAAGAAAACTTACTTATCTGAAATTATAACTGGAGAAAAAATTGGTACTTTCGGAATATATGAGACCGATAAGTATGAAATTAATAACGAAAGCATTCAAACATCTCTCACCCCTTCAGGTGACGGTTGGATACTAAATGGAACGAAAAAATATGTAATGTTCGGTGATGTGTCTGACTATATTGCAGTACTAGCAAAAGATGACAATGAATTTAAGTTTGTTCTTGTAAAAATTAGCGATGATGGTGTGGATGTGAAAAATACACCATCTCTTGATCAAACAAGACCCTTGACAGAAATTACCTTCAAGGATGTTGTTATTTCCTCTGAAAATATAATGATTGTCATGAATGATGAACTCAGTATATTGAAAAAAATACAAAATATCGCCACAGCCTTTCTTTCAATGGAACAGGTTGGTGGTTCTCAGGCATGTTTAGATATGTCAACAAGTTATGCAAAAGAGAGAATTCAGTTTGGAAGACCCATTGGTTCATTTCAGGCAATACAGCACATATGTGCAAACATGTTACTACAAATAGAAAGTGCAAAATCTTTAGCTTACAATTCCGTAAGGGTTGACATAGATGATGCCACGGAATTAGAGATGAGTTCATTATTAGCTAAGTCTTATTGTTCTGAAGTGTACAACAAAATAGCTGGTGACAATATTCAGGTACATGGAGGTATAGGGTTTACATGGGAGCATCCGGCTCATTTATATTTTAAAAAAGCTAAATCTGATTCATTATTGTTTGGTTCTTCTAAGTCAGCAAGATCTAAAATTGCAGAACTAATTAATTTATAAAGTGGGTCGTTTAAACAGGTTTGAAAATTATAGATTCCTAGGAAATCGGTTAAATATGAAGGTTTATGACTGTGACAATGATGAACAATTCAAAACACTTGAAACTCTATATGAAGAAAAGGAAATGTTGAAAAATAATAAAATTCAATCCTTTTCACCCGATTCCTTAGAGGAAGCTAAAAACAGGGGATACAAGCCTGTTTAGTCTTTTAAAGACCACTTTTTTATACCATTTGTAGAATTTCTTGAAATATCATTGTTAGATCGCAACAAATGAAGATGTGCTAAAGTTTCTTGAAATGCAAGTCTGAGATTTAACGAATCGAGTTTTCTCGGAAATAATTGATTAGTAAGCTCCCAACCTGTTAAATCATTCTTCTTTAAAAACTCTAGAATTTTATCTGATCTTCTTTGATGGTGAAGTTTCATTTGCTCAATCCTTTTATGAGGTGTTGAGATTATATTTCCATGACCCGGAGCAATAATATCGTGATCTACAGCATGTACCTTGTCTAAAGAATCAAGAAAACCCTTAAGGAGATTGCTATCTTCATTTTGTACTGGAATAAATGGAGTAATTCTTGGAAGTATGTGATCACCAGAAAATATAATTCTTGAGTGTTCATCGTGAAGAGATATTTCGCTGTAATCATGACCTGGCGTAAATAGAACATTAATTTTTCTTTTTAGTGAAGTGATTTTGCCTTCTGTTAAAAGGACATCCGGCCTTGTTAATTTTCCAGCGTACATTGGTGTTGTAATTGATTTGAGATCATCAATAAAATCTGCAGGAGCACTCTCACTCTTTGCCATTCTAATTAAATCTTTAAATCTCACTGACCAGTCGTTATATTCGTTGAGATATTCAATACTATTTTCGTAAAGGGCGAGAGGTATATCAAGTTCTCTTAAGCTACCTGATAGGCCAATATGATCAAGATGCATATGGGTACCAATTAATAATTTAATGTCATTAAACCTTATTCCAATCTCATTTAGATGACCATTAAGTAGATCAAGATACTCTGACCCATTCACGCCACAATCGATCATGACATATCCATCATCGTCTTCTATAAGATAAACATTCACATTACTTGGTGTGCTCCATGGAAGCCTAAGGGGGATGTGGTAAATCCCATCAGGCATTTGAAAACTGTTCATATTAATTTGTTATTAGCCAAATCCCAAAAGATACAAGGATAAGTAAACCAGTAAGTAATGATGAAAGGATTAAGAATCTGGTTTGCATACGTTTATATTATCAAATTAATGGAGTATCTTAAGTTGGTAAATGTATTCTTTTTTACTAGATTTAATAGTGACAATAACTTTGACTACTTTTAATGGGAACCCCTGAAAAAAGTACAGTTATTATCTCGATTTGATAGAAACCCTATCTAGAAAGAGGTAATTTGAAAAAATTAACCATTATTGGCGGAGGACCAGCTGGATACGCAGCTGCACTATACGCAAATAACTTCGACCTTGAAGTAACTCTTGTAGAGTCAGATATTCTTGGTGGAACTTGTCTAAACAGGGGATGCATACCTGCAAAATACTGGCTTCACCTAGCAGAGCTTAACCATGAAATTAATAATGCTTCTGATTATGGTATTCAAGTTGAAACTTCTGAAATAGATTGGAATAAATCAGCCATAAAAAGACAAGATATCATTTCTGGGCTAGTTAATGGAATTGGTATGTTGCTTAAAAGTAAAAAAGTGAATGTCATTAATGGCTGGGGTAAGATAAAAAACGAACAGTCTGTCCTAGTTAAAAAAGAAGATGGCTCTGAAATAATTATAGAAACAGATTATATACTTATTGCTACTGGCAGCAAACCAAGAGAATTACCAAGTTTACAATTTGATAATGAATTTATCATAAGTTCAGATTCTGCCCTTAACTGGGAGAAGCCACCAAAGAATGTTTGTATTGTCGGTGCTGGAGCTATAGGTTGTGAATTTGCAAGTGCTCTCATAGACCTGGGTTCAAACGTGACTGTTGTTGAACTAGAAAAAGAAATACTTCCAGGACTTGATAAAAGAACTTCTGGAGAGTTAAGAAAACAACTCACTAAAAGAGGTGTTTCTTTCAAAATGGGAACTTCAATTGATTCTGTTACAAATAAAGAAGTTCTTTTCTCAGATGGGGAAAAAGAAAACTTTGATACGATCCTGGTAGCTATTGGACGAAGTCCTCTCACTGAAAATATTGGATTAGAGGATATCTCTGTAACTACAAAAAATGGTTACATAGACGTCAGCCTTGAAACAATGCAAGTAATAGGTACTAAGAATATCTTTGCAGCAGGGGATATTATAAGCAATTCCCCCCAACTAGCACATGTAGCTTTTGCAGAGGCAATGTCAGCAGTTACATATATTGCAACTGGAAATACAAGCCCTATTAACTATTCTGCGATTCCTTATGTTGTTTATACAAATCCTGAGCTTGCTGAAGTCGGTTTAAATTCTGATAAAGCAAAATTAGAAGAAATTGATATTAATCAAGCTCAACATAGTTTTGCAGGAATTGGAAGAGCTATGATACAAAATCAGAATCAAGGCTTGGTTAAAGTCTATGCACAAAAAGATGGCCCCCTAGTTGGTGCAAGTATATGTGGTCCAAGTGCTGGAGAAATGATTCATGAATTAATGTACATGGTTGGCTGGGAGGCACTTCCAGGTGAGGCTGCTGAATTTATACATGCTCATCCAACTTTGAGTGAGGCTGTCGGAGAATCATTATTATCTTTAAATGGAAAGGGACTGCACTAATGGAAATAAAGAAAATTGAACGACTTGGACATTCTGCATCTTTATCAAAAGATGAACTTTGGGATATATATAAATCAATGAAGACTCAAAGAATTCTAGAAGACAGACTCTTAAAAATGTATAAAGGTGGTCAACTCTCTGGAGCCGTCTATCCAGGTATTGGCCAGGAAGCCTCAATGGCAGGTATCGGAACTGGTATGAAACCACAAGATGTTTTTGGAGGAACACATAGAGATCTAGGAGTACAAATAAATAGAGGGGTAACACTTAAAGAAATTGCTCTTAACTTTTTTGGTAAAAAAGATGGTCCATCAAAAGGTCGAGATGGAAACAGTCATTTTGGTGTTGTTGATAAAGGAACATTAATGGTTGTCTCACCATTACCAGATTCAGCACCTGTTGCAGTAGGAGTGGCATTAACAGCTCAGATTGATGATAATGATGTTGTAGCAGTTGCAAACTGTGGTGAAGGTGCAACAGCAACCGGAACTTGGCATGAGAGTATAAATATGGCGGGTGTTCACAATCTTCCAATTATTTTCACTGTTCAAAATAATCAGTTTGCTTATTCCTCTCCAAATGAAACAGAATTTGGAACCCCAAATGTTGCAGACAGAGGTTTAGGTTATGGAATTGAATCTGTCATTATTGATGGGAATAACATATATGAAGTTATTAACGCAATGCATAAGGCTCGTGATAAAGCAAGTTCTGGTAAAGGACCAACGCTAATAGAGTTAGTAACCTTTAGACACTATGGCCATGCTGGCCATGATCCTGCAGAATATGTTGGAGATGAAGTAAGAGATTTTTGGATGGATAGAGATCCTGTTTTGAGATTTGAAGAATCACTATCTAGAGAAGAGCTTTTTACAGAGGAAGACTTTATCCAACTGGCTGAAAAAATTGAAACTGAAGTTAGAGAGACTTTAGAGTGGGCTAAAGATCAGGAAGATCCTGACCCCAAAGAAGAAATCCAAGATATCTTTGAAACTAGATCGATACCTGTGGCTACTAATGATGGTTCTAAAACTAAGACTATGAACGTTATTGAAGCAATTACAAATGGACTCGATGAAGCTATGGACAATAATAAAGATGTATTCATGATGGGAGAGGACATAGGTGCATTTGAAGGAGCTTTTAAAGCCACAAAAGGTTTACATGAAAAATATGGCTCATCTAGGGTTTTAGATACTCCAATTTCAGAGGGCGCCTTTATGGGTGCAGCAGTAGGTGCAGCACTTTATGGAAAAATTCCGATTGTAGAACTTCAATTTTTTGATTTTGTTTATCCAGCACTTGATCAGATTACTACCGAAGCCGCAAAGTATTTCTGGAAGGCAGGAAAGCCAGTTCCGATGGTTGTAAGAGGACCAACAGGAGCAGGAACAAGATCGGGTCCTTTTCATTCGATTAGTCCAGAGTCACTTTTGGCCCATCACCCTGGTATAAAAGTAGTTGCACCAGCTAACCCCTATGATGCAAAAGGACTACTTATAGCATCAATCAATGATCCCAATCCGGTAATGTTTTTAGAACATAAAAAATTGTATAGAAAACCTGATCTAAAAATGGAAGTGCCAATAGGTCTATATGAAGTAGAGATAGGAAAGGCAAACATTGTTAAAGATGGATCAGATGTAACTTTAGTAGCTTGGTCTGGAATGGTCCCAACGGCTCTTGAAGCTGCAGAAACAATAAATAATGATGGTATTTCAGTTGAAGTTATTGACTTAAGAAGTATTTTTCCAATAGACGAAGAAACAATATTAAAATCTGTTGAGAAAACATCTAATCTAGTTATTTTGCAAGAAGATGTTCCATTCTCTTCTATTGCATCTGAGATATCCTCATTCGTCGCCGATAAAGGGTTTTGGACATTGGACAATCCGATTGCAAAAGTAACGTCACCAAATACCCATATTCCTTTTGCGCCTGTATTGGAAGATAGCTTTATTCCTAGTGTTGAAAATGTTATAAAAGCTATTAAAGAATTACAATAGAACTATGGGTGAAATTGTAAAAATGCCTCAGCTGGGGGAAACGGTAACAGAAGGAACGATTTTAAGGTGGCTTGTTGCTGTGGGTGATGAAGTCAAAGAAGATGATCCGATACTTGAAATTTCAACTGATAAAGTAGACACAGAAGTCCCATCACCATTTTCAGGAAAAGTTACCTCTTTACTAGTAGAAGAGGGTGAAACAGTTGAAGTTGGAGTCGGGCTAATGGAACTCGGTGGAGATGACTCAATAAAAGAAGATACTGCAAAAGTAGTTGAGGAGGCCATAGAAGTAGAGTTGCCAAAAGAAGATTTAACATCCAACATAGAGAGCTCTAAAACTGACATAGTAGCAAAAGCACCTAAAGATTTAAAACTTTCACCAATAGTAAGAAAGCTTGCTGGAGATAACAATATCGATTTAACACAAGTTACTGGAACTGGAAAAAATAATCGTATAACACGTAAAGATATTGAGGCTTTATTGAAGTCTGAACCCGCACCATCAGTTCCCGAAAAGAATCCTCAAGAAGAAAAGAATGTTTCCTCAGAAAATGATAAACAAAAAGTAACTTCCACAGGATCCATTCCTAGGCTCAGAAAAAGAATTGCTGAAAATATGATTCTTTCAAAACAAACCTCTGCCCATGTAATGACTTCCGTAGAGGTGGACTATGAAAATATATCAGTTCTAAGAAATAAGATAAAAGGTGAATTCAAGCAAAAAGAAGGTTTCTCTTTAACATTCTTACCATTCATATCTGTTGCAACTATTAATGCTTTGAGGGAGTTCCCTGTTGTAAATAGTTCCTTCGATCTTGAAAATAATACGCATGACCTTCATGTTTTTATTAATCTTGGCATTGCAGTCGACTTGAACAGAGAGGGTTTACTTGTTGGAACGATAAAGGATTCAGATTCCTTTAATTTACGTGGATTAGCAAGAAAGATAACAGAAGTTTCTTCTATTCTCAGAAATAAAGATTACGGACTTGAGGATGTGACAGGTAGTACATTTACAATATCTAATAATGGATCTTTTAATTCATTTATTACATCTCCAATTATTAATCAGCCAAATGTTGCAATTCTTTCTACAGAATCCATTAAGAAAAAACCTGTGGTCATAGAGTCTGCAGATGGATCTGACTCTATTGCTATCAGAAACACGGGAGTTCTTAGTCTTACCTGGGACCACAGAGTTTTCGATGGTTCAACAGCATTGTTGTTTTTAAATAGTATTAAAGATAAATTAGAAAACCATCCATGGGCAGATGATCTTAATTGAGAAAGCTAAACGTACGTTGGCTTGGAAACCTTCCATACTCTGAGGCTTTAATCCTACAAAAAGGATTAAAAGAATCTGTAGCAGGAGAACATAATCCTTATGATTATTTACTGCTTTTAGAGCACAATAATGTCATTACCATCGGTCGAACAGGAGATACAAATAACCTACTTCTTGATAGTAAGGAACTAGAAAAAAAAGGTATTGAATTTTTTGAAACAGACAGAGGTGGTGATATAACTTTTCACGGCAAGGGTCAGCTAATTGGATATCCGATAATGAGACTTCAAGATCCTAAGAAAGTCATACCTTTTGTAAGAAGTCTTGAGCAAACAATAATTAAAACTCTTGATAGTTTTGGTATTGAGGCTTTTTCAAAGGAAGATGATACTGGTGTGTGGACATCAGAAGGAAAAATAGCATCAATAGGAGTAAAAGTTAGTAAATGGACAACATATCATGGCTTCGCACTAAATATCTTTGATAAGCTCGAAGGCTTTGACTTCATAAACCCATGTGGAAATCAAGAAGAGAAAATAGCCTCAGTACACACTTTTAATAATGAGATTTCATTTGATGATGTTGTGAATAAAATAACAGAGGCTTTTACCGCTGAATTTGGCTACGAAAATGTAGGCATACAAATGTCACAATTCACTCCAACCCAACTTAAAAAACATAAAAAACATGAAATTGATGAGATGCTTGATAAGGGTGTTTTTCAAAAAAGTAACAATCTTGTACCAATTACCATAAAAGGATTATTGCCTAATGAGCCAGAAAGACCAGAATGGATGAAGGTAAAAGCAAACCTAGGAAAAGATTACAGAGATTTAAAGAGCTTAATCTCAGAAAAAAAACTAAATACTGTCTGTGAAGAAGCCTCATGTCCAAATATTTATGAGTGCTGGTCAATGGGTACAGCAACATTTATGATCATGGGAGATACTTGCACCAGAGCTTGTGGATTCTGCGATGTTAATACTGGGAAGCCTAATGACCTTGATGATTTAGAACCATTGCGTGTTGCAGAAAGTGTTCTTACCATGAAGCTCACACATGCGGTAATAACCTCTGTAAATAGAGATGACCTTCCAGATGGTGGATCAAATTTTTTCGCACAGACAATAAATGAAGTTAAGAGATTGAACCCTTCAACAAGTGTGGAAGTACTTATTCCAGACTTTAAGGGAGATAAACGGGCTATAGATAATATTATTGAAGCAAGCCCGGAAGTTTTAAATCATAATTTAGAAACAGTTCCACGGCTTCAGCGTGAAATAAGAACTGCAGCATCATATGGTCGATCCCTTTCGTTATTGCAGTATGCAAAAGAATCAGCATTCTTAGGTAAAACAAAGACGGGTCTTATTGTTGGAATGGGTGAAGAGTTTGAAGAGGTAATTGCCGTTTTAGAAGATCTCTCGCAAATTAATGTAGATATTGTAACAATTGGTCAGTACTTGAGACCAACAGCAAAACATAGACCAATTCATAGATATGTTGATAAAGAGGAATTTATAAAATATAAATCAATTGGAGAATCGTTCGGAATTCCTCATGTTGAGTCAGGACCACTTGTTAGGTCTTCATATCACGCAAAAGACTCTTTTGCCTCCGTGTAACTAGGACCTATACTATTTAAATGTTTGATAAAGTCACAACCTCACTGAGAATTCTTGCAGCTGCAGGTGTTGAAGAAGCGGCATCTGGCCATCCCGGAATGCCATTAGGAATGGCTGACGTTGGAACAGTCCTTTATAAAAAGTTTTTAAAGGTGTCAAATGAAAATCCTTCTTGGATAAATAGAGATCGGTTTATTTTGAGTCCAGGTCATGGATCAATGCTACTTTATTCTTTACTTCATTTAAATGGCTTTGATTTAACGAAAGAAGACTTAAAGAACTTTCGACAATTTAACTCAAAAACACCTGGGCATCCAGAATTTGATTTATCTATAGGTATAGACATGACAACAGGTCCTTTGGGTCAGGGATTTTCAACAGGAGTTGGTTTTGCCGTTGCTGAAAGATACCTCTCAGAACTTTTAGGAAACGACATCATCGATCACTTTACTTATGGGATAGTTTCTGATGGAGATTTGATGGAAGGCATCTCATTTGAAGCTGCCGAACTAGCCGCAGTTTGGAAACTCGGTAAGTTAATTTATGTGTTTGACAACAACAATATTTCAATTGATGGAAGAGTGTCAAAAGTCTCGACCACTAATCAAAAAAAGAAATTTGAAGCAATTGGATGGCATGTTCTTGAAGTCGACGCACATGATGAAGATGAGATTAGTACAGCCCTTGAGGAGGCAAAACTAATTACAGATAAACCCTCATTAATCATGGCTAAATCAATCATTGGTAAATTTGCACCAAACAAACAAGACACAAGTGGAATTCACGGATCACCGCTTGGAGCTAAAGAGATGGAAGAATTTAAAAAAAACTTGAGATGGCAAGGAGATTTATTTGAGCATGACGACGATGTTTACGAGTATTTTTCTGAGAAAAGAGATGAAGACAATCATACACATAGTGATTGGGAGAAATTATTCCAGCAAAAATACAAAAGTGATGCAACATTTATGCAAAATTGGGATTTACTAATATCTAATGAGATGCCTATAAATTTTAATTGTGAAAATTCAACACAGGCTACACGTATTGCAGGTTCGAATATATTAAATGAAATTGGAAAACATACTAATAATATTCTTGGAGGATCCGCAGATCTAACAGCTTCAACCAAACAGATCATTAGTGATTCTACATTCTCAGCATCTGATTTCTCCGGTAGAAATTTAGAGTATGGAATTAGAGAGCACGCCATGGGTGCAATAGTAAATGGCGTCACATTACACAGTCATTTAATTGGCTATGGTTCAACTTTTCTAGTTTTTTCTGACTACATGAGGCCAAGCATACGACTTGCCGCTCTAATGGATATTGATTCAGTATACATTTTTACACATGATTCAATTTATTTAGGTGAAGATGGTCCAACACATCAACCAATAGAACACTTAATGGCCTTAAGATTAATACCCAATTTAGATGTGATACGCCCATCTAACAGTATTGAAGTTGAACATGCCTACAGATATGCATTTACAAAATCGGGTAATCCAAAGGCTATTGTACTAACAAGACAAAATCTCGATTACCTAACATTTGAAAATGATTACGAAGATTTTACAAATGGTGCATCAGTAGTTGCGGATGGAACAGAAATCACAATATTTGCCTCAGGATCAGAATTAGAGTTAGCATTTAACGTGAGAGAATATCTCAAAGATACATCCGTAAGAATTGTGAGTACTCCAATTTTAAATAAATTAGAAAAAGCTGAACCCGAAGCCATTAAGAATCTCAAAGTTAGTAATTTAAATTTTACGATTGAACTTGGAAGATCTATTGGCTGGGAAACATATTTAGGAGACATAACAAAAGCCTTTAGTATTGATCAATTTGGGATATCAGCACCAATTAAAAACTTACAAGAGAAATTTAATTTTACAGCAGAATATATTGGTGATGAAATTAAAAAGTTTCTAAATTAACAACCGGTATATTTTTTCATCTCTGATTTAGTTCTAGCTCCTGCAACTCCATCGGGAATAAGCCCAACTTTTCTTTGGAATGCCTTTATAGCTTCTTTTGTATAAGAACCCATTTCCCCGTCAATAATACCTGGATTAAATCCATTATTTGATAAATAGGTCTGAATCCCCTCAACAGAATTAAGGTTTGCATTTCGATTATCACGAGCAGTACAGGTATTAGTTACACATCCTGTATAACTCCTCATAGATGCTTTTGTTTTATTACCGACAATTCCATCTGCTAATAAACCATTTATTGTTTGAAAAGCTTTTATAGCTGCCACTGTTTGAGGTCCAGATTGTCCATCAATTGGTCCTGGCTTAAAACCGTTGCTTGTCAAAAACTTTTGTATTTCGAGTGTGTTCTTTAAATCAGCATTTGAGTTATCTTTAGCAACACAATCATCATTTCCCTCATTTGGATTCGATACAGCTGTTTGAGCTGCTGGATTAACTTCACCTCCGACTGGTTCCCAACCACTTTGGAATGGTGTTTGACTGTACACATCAGAACTTATTAAAGATTTAGATACAAGTTTATTAATCATAAATGAAACTTCACCAATAGATGTTTTTCTACTCGGACAGAACTTATCACTTAGGGAACTACATGCTGGAATAATATCATTAGCTGCCAGGGTATAAATACTAGACGTCCACTTACTTGCACCTTCATCAGAATATGGATCTGAACTACCTGTAAGATCGGTAGCCGTACCAGCCTTTATAGCTTTAGTTAACATACAGACAAATTCATCTCTAGTTACAGCCTCTTTTGGTAAATATTGAAAAGGGCTTCCAAAACAAACCTGCATACCGTAATAAGGCATACCATTTATAGCTTGTTGATAAATACTTTGATCGTCATCACTATAAGCATTTGGAGCATCTAGGGGGATACCTCCAGTTACAGCAACAACGGCAGCTGCTTCTTCCCTTGTAATAGTTTTATTTTGGCAAGCGGTGGAGCTCTGAGAACATTTATCGAGTAATCCAGCTTTACTTAAATAGAGAAGACCACTACTTGAGGTAGCATATTGTGCAGTATCTCCAGATGATGTAACAACACTTCCACCAGTTGAGCTGCTGGATGTAGAAGTCGTATTAACTGTTACTGGGCCAACACTTAGAGTGGAGACATCTGAGGCACTTGAAGTTTTAAAATAATGAGAAGTAAAACCTAATTGAGATTTTATGTTTCTTCCAGATTTTTTTACAGTCCTTGCTGCTCCATTTTTGTATCCTTTCATTGTGACTTCAGTTGCAGCACCTGAAGTTGCAACACCTGAAACATAAATATCGGTGATAGCATCAAAACAGGGAGTATCACCACATAAAATATTCTTAGAGAGCTGATAGGTTGTGAAATCATATGACCAAGCTGCTTTTGAGTTACCCACTCTATTATCGATTGACCAAGGATCATCTACAGTTTGAAGATATGGCCATACTGTTGAAGATCCAAACCCTACTGCGTTATCATTAGTTTTACCTCCTGTGGAGGATGAGTAAAAAGCCTGAATCACTCCGCTTCTTGTATACCCACCACCATAGGTAATGACTTTTCCGGATGTATTATTTACA
>CABXDM010000019.1 GCA_902510965.1 uncultured Candidatus Actinomarina sp. | reverse complement strand
GATAGAATGGTTCATCATTTTTATCTTCAATCTTTTTAAATTCTTTTTCCCAATCACTAACTGTAATAAATATAAACTTATTTGATTTACTCCATATATAGTTCTGAATATTTCCATCAGTCTCAAATATTCTGTTGAGGGTGTTCCCCTTTTTAGTAACAATTTTTTGTTTAGTTTTCTTACCTTTTTCAACCTCTATAAAAGATAAATATTTTTTATCATCAGAGTATTTAGGATTTAGATAATTTTTGGAATCAGTTCCTTTAAACTTTTTCCATTTTTTATTTGAATAACTCCAGAGTTCTTGAATATAGGCATTTTTATCAAAACTCATTCTTGTTGCAGTGAGAATAAGATTAGAGTTGTTGATATTAATACCACTCAGACTCGTTAGCTTATCTAAATCCGAAGTTTTCATACGTCCTCCAAGTGTTTCTAAATTTTTTTTCTATTCTATTATAAGCAACTGTTCAAAGGATTGACGAGATGCGTTTCTATACACCAAGTTCCGACTTTACCTTCTGAAATATTTTCAAAGCTTGTTCAAGTTGATTTTTCGTGTGAAGAGCAGAAATCTGGGTTCTTATTCGTGCTTCCCCTTCTGCAACGACTGGATAGAAAAACCCAACAGCATAGACGCCGTTTTCAAAAAGCCTCTTGGAAAATTCTTGCGTAACTTTAGATTCATACAGCATAATTGGAATAATTGGAGTAGAACCCTCTTTAACATCAAAACCCAGACTGACTAATCCATTTTTCCAATAATCACTCATAGCTATTAACTGCTTTCTTTTCTCGTTTGCATTTTCTACCAATTCTAGAGCTTTTAGTGTTCCTGAAACAATGGCCGGCATCAAAGCATTAGAAAAAAGATATGGTCTAGCTTTTTGTCTGAGTATCTCTATAACTTCTTTTGGTCCAGAAATAGAGCCACCCATAGAACCACCTAAAGCTTTACCAAAAGTAGTCGTTATTATGTCGACTTTGTCTTTAACGTTGAAATATTCATGTGTTCCCTTTCCACTCTCTCCTATAAAACCTGTGGCATGACAATCATCTACAACAAGCATTGCATTGTATTTTTCTGACAACAAGGATATCTCATCTAGCTTGGCCATATCTCCATCCATTGAGAAGACCCCATCTGTAACAATCATTTTTATTCTTGCTGTAGATTCAGATAATCTCTTTTCAAGGTCTGCCATATCTGAGTGGTTGTAAATTTGTTTTTTTGCTTTACACAATCTCATTCCATCTATGAGGGAAGCATGAACTAGCTTGTCTGAAAATAATTCATCTTCTTCGGTTAGTATGGCTTCAAATAGAGCTGTATTTGCATCAAAAGCTGAAGCAAAAAGTATGGTGTCTTCTTTTTCTAAGAACGATGAAAGTTTAAATTCTAACTCTTTATGGATGTCTTGAGTCCCACAGATGAATCGTACTGAAGACATACCAAACCCTTTTTCAGTCAGACTGTTTTTTGCCGCCTCGATAATTTCTTCATTATTTGAAAGTCCAAGATAATTATTTGCACAAAGGTTTAGAATATCTTTTTCAACATTAGAGCCCTCCAAAACCTTTATCTGTGCAGACTGAGAAGAGGTAATCTTCCACTCATTTTTATAGAGACCCTTTTCGACGATATCGTTTAATTGATTTTGATAGATGTTCTTTGATGTGTAAACCATTTAGTTGTCCCAGTTCAGAATAATTTTGCCAGATTTTCCTGACTTTATGATCTGTATAGCCTCTTGGAAATCTTCATAATGGAATTCATGAGTAATTAATCCATCAATATTAAGTCCAGAATCGAGCATACTTATCATCTTGTACCACGATTCAAAAATTTCCCTGCCGTAGATTCCCTTAATGAATAAATCCTTAAAAATTACATCATTCCATGAAATTTTAGTATCGTCAGGGAGGATCCCCAGCAATGCGATTTTTGCCCCATTTTTAACTGAAGAAATAATATCATTTAAGGCATCTGGACTTCCTGACATTTCTAAGGCAACATCAAAACCCTCGTTCATTTTTAAACTGGGCATTAATTCTTTAAGATTGTTTTTTGCATGATATGAGTGTGTAATGCCTAGTTTTTTACATAAGTCAAGTCTGTACTCGTCTATGTCAGTAATTACAACATTTCTTGCTCCAACATGTTTAGCAATTAAAGCTGACATTATGCCAATTGGGCCAGCACCAGTAATTAAGATATCCTCACCAACTAAATCATATGAAAGCGTGGCATGTACAGCATTCCCTAGCGGATCAAAGATGGTAGCAATATTGTCTGGAATCCAATCAGGCACTTTAAATAAGTTTGTTGCAGGAATCTTGAAATATTCTGCGAAAGCACCTGGAAGATTTACTCCAATACCATTTTGATCAATGCATAAATGTCTTTTACCAGCCTTACAATTTCTACATTCTCCACAGACAATGTGGCCTTCTCCTGAGACTCTTTCACCAGGTTGATATTTTTTAATTTCCGAGCCGACAGAGTCGATAATTCCTGTCCACTCGTGTCCTATTTGCATAGGGGGCTTTATGGTTTTTGAAGACCATTCATCCCAGTCAAATATATGTATGTCTGTTCCACAGATTGATGTTTTTGTAATCTTGACTACTACCTCAAGAGGTCCTGGTTCAGGTTTATCTACTTCTTTAATCACTAAACCATAAGAAGGGGCATCTTTTACGATTGCTTTCAAACGAAACTTCCTTCCAGATTTATATAATTTATTTAGTTATTTTATTATATGCAACAGTCACAAGTATTGAAGTGACAAGTCCTACTAAAAAGGTATTCAAATCAGCTAAACCGTATAAATCTGTAGGAATAAAAACTCCTCCCGGATTAATTTCCATATCTATAAAAATGAACCTATATGAATAAGCTGAAGTTAAAGATATCAAAAAAGGTATCAATAAATATGAGCCTGTAGATTTGTTTTTTAATTTATAAAATGTTGGAAACACTAAACAAACCGCAAAAAGATCGGCAACTAAAAAAACATTAAAAATATTTGAAACATAAACAGAGCAAAAGATGGAAAATACAACAATTCCCGCAGTTATGAACCTGGCTTCAATCGCACCTTTTTTTACTAAGTCTAAAGATATTGTTGATGAGATTGCATTTTCTAAAGTATCAACACTTGATGCAACCAAAAGTGTACAAAGTACTAAGAGTAAAAAAGACATTGGGGTACTTAATTCAAGTTGTTGTATAAAGCTTAAGGTAGGATTCTCAATTCCCTTACCTGCACCAACCGCTCCAGCAATACCTAAAAGTAGAACTGTAATAAAACATCCTAAACCTGCATATACAGATGCAGATTTTATACTCTTGGTATTTTCAGCTGAGAAAGTTCTTTGCCAGTATCCTTGTGAAAAGACTTCAGCTGCAGTGACTGCTACAACAACAGCTAAAGCAGATTTGAAGCTGAAAGTTTCAAACGAATTTATTCCTCCAAGTTGTGAGTATGCAATAAGATCACTTATTGAGTTCTGGCTAAACCAAATAGCAAATAAAACACTAAGCAAAGCAATAATCCCTAATCCTTGAAATCGATCAGTAATATAAGATGCTTTGAATCCTGATTTACTTAAATATAGGAAAGTAAAAAATCCAACAAAAACACTTATGGTTAGGCCTGAAATTTTTGCAATTTCGGGAAAAATAAAATTAATTGATGCAAACTCAGCTATTAGAAATGCAGTCATATACAAAACAGCAACAATCGAAACTACTTTCTGAGCACTTGAACCATATCTTTTTTCAATAAATTGAGGTAAGGTAGCTCCATCTGGTGTTAAGGATGCAATTTTTGGCCCAAAAAAATAAATTAAAATGAAAGGTGTAGCAGCTGACAGAGCATATCCATAAATATCAAAACCTAATCCATACCAGGCAACCTCAGCAGGAGAAGTTAGTATCCATAAACCCATTCCACTTGCATAAAAACTAAGAGAAAGACCAAAGACTCCCTCAGTTTTATTTAATACAAAATATTCACTATCCGAAGATTGAATTTTTCTTGTTCTTAGGTAGATTAATAAAAGAGTTATTAGAACTACTCCGTATGCTAAAAAATTATTCACTTTTACCTCACTTTTTTAATAAAGGGATAAAAGTCTGAGTTTCCTTCGTTGGAATTACCCAACAGGTTCAAACGGTCGGTTTTTACACCCTCTCAGCATTTAGCTCCCGATAAACAAATCATACCAGAAAGAAAAAAGATACTATCTTTTTTTAAACATTATGATTTTCTCAGTGAATAATAAAAACTTAAAAAATGAAACTCCAGTTATAAAAATTATAATAGGTATTTTTACTGCTGCATTTATGTGGGGATCAGGCAATGTTCTTTCTAGAAGCCTCCTAATTGAAGGAGTCAATGAAATCTTTTTGATAACTACAAGAGTGTCAATAATTGGATCGCTGCTTTTTATACACTATTTAATTTTCAATAAGGATAAATTCAATAAGAAATTGCTTAAGGAAGCCTCTACAACAGCCCTTGCATCTATTTTTTTTGTAGGATGGTTTTTTATATTTTCTCTTCAATACATTTCTTCTGGCCTTGTCACATTATTGATTAGCTCTGCTCCAGTTTTTACTATTCTTTGGTTAAAAATACTTCTCAAAGATGAGAAGATATCTAGACAAAAATACATATCAATTTTTATTGGCTTACTTGGAGTTTCCTATCTTTTTATTTCAAAAGAAACAGGTCTTGATAATCAAGGGAATATTTTTTTAGGGGGGTCTCTAGCTTTTATGGGTGTTCAGTGTATAGCTCTGGCAACTGTACTAAACAGAAAGTACGCTCCACAATACAAAGTAAGCAGTTGGTTAACTTATCAATACCCAATTGTAATTTTTCTATCATTGGCAGTATTTTTTACTACAGGGACAGAGGTCCAAACATTAAACAGTTCTCAGATAATTAGAGTTGGTATTTTAGTATTTTTTAATTTGGGTGCATTTACTTCATTCACTTGGCTAATACAGCGAGTGAGCGCTTTACAGGTTGCCTCAGTAGATTATTTAGTACCCGTCGTGGGAGTCACAGCAGGGGTTATTTTTCTGGATGAAACTTTTAATTCGAATCTTATCGTTGCAGGTCTTTTTATATTCATTTCATTAATCATGAATACAAGGGAAGAGTTTTACAGTTAAAGTAAATCCAACTCTTTTTTTACTGCTTTTAAATCCTGCCAAGTTAGCCATTTAGGCTTCCCTTTTTCTTTTGAGGGATTTCTTAAAAGGTATGCAGGATGAAAAATTGGCATAAACTTAATTTCATTTTTAACAATCCAAGTACCACGGATTTTAGTTATAGGGTCTTTTATTCCAAGGTAACCCTCAACTGCAGTAGATCCAGCAAGAATAACAATAGAGGGTTTCAGATGACTTATTTGATCTTCTAGCCAAGTTATACACCTAGAGATCTCTAGACTTGTCGGCCTTCTATTCTCTGGAGGCCTGCATTTGACTATGTTTGTTATGTAACAATCTTCTAGGGGGTCAATATCTACAGAACTCAATACTGTATCTAACATTTTTCCAGCTCTACCAACAAAAGGAAATCCAGTAATATCTTCTTTTTCTCCAGGTGCTTCACCGATTATAAATATTTTTGCTGAGGGATTGCCTTTTGCTGCTACAACATTATTTCTTGTTTTTGACAAATCACACATCTTACATTTTCTACATGCAGAGTGAATATCTTTTATATCTAAATAACTCCTCACCGTATAAGTGTAATCTGAGCATTATTTTCATACGTCATTGTGAATATTTGATATTTCTTGAAAATTTTGAGAGTTTAGAAATGAGAAAACCCTTGAATACTCCGCTTAATCTGTTTCCAGACTTAACTTGCTTCAAGGGTTATCTCTAACCCTTCTTGTAATGATCCTCTATAAAGATTTTCTTCACAAAAAGTTAATTTAAATATATTAAGATAAGTAAAAAAAATCAAAATAAATTTAGTTAATTTTTCCCACTTTTATTTCTAAAGAATAAAGTACCTAATCCCGCTATTGCAAGAACCCCTAAAAGTGCGCTTAATGTAGTAGAGACAAAGTTATTATTTATGCTTGAAATACCATAATCTTCTAAAAGTAGAACTACACCATCAGTCTCTTCAAATCCAAAATCACTAGCTACTGATTCCAGACCATCCGGAGATGATGAGGCGTATGGAGTTACTAAGGTAAGTGACAAGATAAGTGCGATTAAAACCCCATAAGAAGTTGAGAGTGTATTTGATTTATTTTTTTTGCTATTCACATACACCAAATCAGATCTCACTCTTAACAATAAAGATACAATAAGTGCTGTGATAATACCTTCTCCTAAACCAATTAATAAGTGGGTAGAGATCATAGCGATAAGTACATTTCCTAGAGGAACAGACACAGTACCTCCAATTGCATACTCTAAGACAAATGCTATTGATGAAAAAACCACTGATAGTAAACCTGCAATGACAGATCCAGAAATTAAAGTAAATTGAGATTCACCAAATATCTTTTTCCAAAGAGTAATGGTGAACCATCCTGTAAGAGAAGTAATTATTGCCATATTTAGTACATTTACCCCTAAAGCACTCAGACCTCCGTCAGCAAAGAGAAGAGATTGAATTACAACGACAATAGATATACAGATTACACCAAGACTTGGTCCCAGAACAATTACAGCTAGTGCTCCACCTAAAAGATGTCCACTAGTTCCAGCTGCAATGGGAAAATTTATCATCTGTAGTACAAAAATAAGAGCAGACATCATTCCGGTGAGAGCAATTAATTTATCTGCAACTAAATTTTTAGCATTTCGTATATACGCCCACAGGGTTCCAAGACTAATTATTCCTGTAGCAGCTGAAACTTGAGCGTTAATAAATCCATCAGGTACATGCATATTAAAATTATAAACGAAAACGTTCTTATTGCAAACAATTTGCAATAGTGTTTATTATCTATACAAGCTTATTTTTTTGAAGCCAACTGAAAATTTCACTAAGAACAAATGGTCGTGTATCCTGATTTAATATTTCGTGCTTAGAGTTCTCAACTTCTATGAAAGTTACATTTTTAAGTTTTGAAATCTCACTACATCCAGAAATAGGAACTATCTTGTCTTGCTTTCCATGTAGGACAATTGTTGGAAGTTCTAACTTACTGATATTTTCATTTACATATTTTTGGGCTTCAGTTATTAGATATCCAAACCTAAAAGATAGGCTTCGAAACACTAACGGGTCAGAAAAGTAATCTTTAACAACATCCATATCTGTTGATATATTTCTTTTATTTACTGGGGATGGTGCTCTTAATTTTGGTGCAATTGAAGCCATAGGTTTCGATAAGCTCCTTATAGCCTTGGGATAGTTGTCTTTAAATAACGGCGCTGAGAGAATGAGAAAATCTGGAGATATAATTCCTTTTAAAACTGAATAGGTTGCTAACAACCCGCCATATGAGTGACCAATTAAAATTTTATTATCATAATGGTTAAGACTTTCGAAGCCTTTTATTACAGCTTGATCATTTAATTCCCACGATTCAATATCTCCTCTATTTAAATCATCTTTTCCGTGTCCTGGTAAATCAATTAAGTTTGTATCTATTTTTAAGTTATTAAACCAATCAGCGTTTATCTGATGTCTACCTTTGTGTTCAAATAGTCCGTGTAGTAATAGTGCTCCTGTATTTCCCAAGGTGTTCCTTTCTCTATAAAATTAATAATAATGAATTTAGATTTTGTTAAGACCCCATTTACAAATAACCCATCAATGGTGAGATACGAAGGTATCCCTTACAACAAAAATCCAAATCAACACTACATAAAACAAAAAAAGAAGGAATTGAAACATAATAAAGAAAAATTAATTGGTGAGTCCAAAATATCCACGGATATTGAATTAAAAAAATTAATTACAACCTATATACAAGTCGAAAAAAGTCTCAACTTAGAAGAGTTGACACTGGCACTTGAAGAAGATTTTGCTGTTATGCATAAAGGTAAAATGGAACTAGCTTCTGTTTGTTTTCCAAGTGGATGGATACCCATAGATAAGTTAGGTAAAGATCTTTCAAGCATACACGAACCAGTAGCTGACAATGATCAATTGATTAAATCCAGCAAGAAGCTCAGCGAATATATGAGCAAACAGAGCATCAGAAGATGGGTTTGGACAATAACAACTTATCCTGAATTAAGTAATTTTCCTGGATTTGAAAAACCAAAGGTCAGTAAATTAGAAAATTTGTATTTTCGAGTTGAGACGCAGACCTCAGTACCATTAAATGATGAAACTAGTTTATTCCTTATAAAAGTAGAGGTAGTACCTCTTTCAAAAATATGGAATATCAAAATTCTTGAGAGTATAAATTCCATGAGTGAAAATGTACTAAATTATAAAGATTTACTACAAATTAAAAAATTACTAAATACAATAATCCAATGAAGAAAGTTTATATCGCTGGACCATTATTTGATGATCACGAGAGAAGTTATCTAGAAAAAATTGCAAACATTCTTGAAAAGAATGAATATGAAACATTTTTACCTCATCGTGATGCAGGACTTGTTGAAGGTGAGTTTACCCTTGAAAAAAAAATTAAAATCTTTGATACAGACATGGATTTCTTGAAGACAGCCGATGTGGTAGTTGCTCTTCTAACAGGAAGAGATGTTGATTCTGGAACATCAGCAGAGATTGGATACGCTTATGCTTTAAATAAACAACTAATCGGAATTAATGCAAATAATATAAAAGTTTTAAATAATTTTATTTGGGGCCTTTTTGAGTATGGTGAAAATATAATTGATAGTCTTGAAGATTTTGAAAATTATTTAATCGAACTTACTAATTAGTAGTTGTTTAAAAATTCTGAAAGTTCTTTTTTAGCCTCTAATACTTTTTCATCCGCAATCTCTTGGTCTCCAGCGATAGGACATTCTTTATTTGTCTTGTAAAGTCTGTTTATTTCTTCATAGACATACGCTCTTATCTCAAGATAATTCTTATAGATATTTTGATGATCAAAATTCTCTCCCATATCCTCGAAAAATACAACTCTATCATCTTCAACAAGGGCATCAGATAAATTATTAATATAATCATTCAGTTCAAAGCTTGTAACAAATAGTTCATTCGATAAAGAGGTGTATTCTTTTTCTACTTTTTCACAAAGGGTAAGTTCTACCAATGCAGTACTCGTAGTTGTTTCAGGTACTTGAGTTACCGAACTAGGGGAACAGGATACAAAAAACAGAATAAGTAATAATTTTTTCATCAGTACTTACTAATTATATTTACTATTTCTCTCTGAAAAAATCAGATAGAGTATTATTCCCGTGAAAATTGTTGTTAAAGAGTTTGTAATCATTAAAGGATAATCAGTTAAATAGAACCCATAAATAAGCCATGACAAAGAACCTAGAAATAAAAATAAATAAGTAAGAAGAGATAAACCAGCAGTTTCTCTCGTTTTGACTGTTTTTATAGCTTGGGGTAGAAAAGAGACAGCTGTAAAAAAGGCTGCAAAGTATCCAAAAATTAATAAATTCATTAAAGCATTGTAGCTATATAGTTTTTTTTAAATTGATTTTTTATTGTGGGCCTAGCTAGATTTGAACTAGCGACCTCATCCTTATCAGGGATGCGCTCTAACCAGGCTGAGCTATAGGCCCTTACGTCTTATTTACATTAGTAACAAATTGAAAATATTTATAAAATTTTTTCATTTACATTGAAATCCGAGGCATAATATTAAAAGCGAGGGGATGTAGCTCAGCTGGAAGAGCACCTGCTTTGCAAGCAGGGGGTCGTGGGTTCAAGTCCCATCATCTCCACAACATAGCTAAAATCTATTTATGGAATATTTAATAGCACTATTAATTGGATACTTAGTATTTAGATTCCTAAGTAATTCAATTTCGTCATTAGCTAGTACTCCTCCAGAAATTGATCCAGAAGACGTCCTTGAAACCTTACAAGACTTTCGATGTAACATTTGTGGAACAGAATTAACAATTAAACTCCAATCAGTTGTTGCTAACGATCCTCCCAAGCACTGTAAAGAAGAAATGCACGCCTTAGAGTAATGAACTTTTCTAGACATGATCAAATACACTCACTAGAAGAAAATAATAAATTTGAACTTTTAGTAATAGGAGGTGGGGTAGTTGGTTCAGCTATCTTGGAATTAGCTGCAAGCCAGGGTATTCACTCTTTATTAATTGAAAAAAATGATTTTTCTTCGGGTGCTTCCAGTAGAAGTACAAAGCTTTTACATGGAGGAATTAGATATTTACCACAGATGCAGTTTGGATTAATTAGAGAGAGTTTAAAAGAACAGAAAATATTAGAACAAGTTTTAGGTCAGCTTTATAAACCTCTAAAGCTGTTAGCACCAGTTTTTAAGGACGACGGCTTCTCAGATTTACCAAAAATATTACAATCAAATTTTATTGCACCAATAGCCTTTAAAATTGGACTAACTCTTTATGATTTCTTAGGTCATCGCAAAAATGATCAAAGACATACTCTGATATCAAAAGAAGATACATTTCGTTTATTTCCTAAACTCAAAAAAAATAAATTAACAAAAAGTTTTATTTTCCAAGATGCTCAAACAGAAGATGCAAAATTAGTACTCACATTGTTGAGAAATGCTGTAGAAATAAATAATGCAACTGCACTAAATTATGTAAAAATAACCGACATTATTAGAACTGGTGATATCTATAAAGTTTCATTAATCGACGAGATAAATAAAAAAGAATATACGGTTGAGTCCAAGAAGATAATTGCTGCTACAGGCGTTCATAATTTACCTGGAATGTACGAGAGTAAATCTTCCAAAATTAAGTTAAGCGGAGGTGCACATTTAATTTTAAAGGGAGACCCTTTAGGGATTGGTAAAAATGGGGTTCTTTTACCTCAAACTGAAGACAATAGAGTCATGTTTGTTTTACCTTGGACAGGAAATACAATCGTTGGTACAACTGATACAGAAGAATTTTCAGGCTCTTTAGATAGACCGTATGCAAACTCTGAAGACAAAGCCTACTTAATAAGGCACATAAAAAAATACTTTAATATCGAAGAAGTTAAATATATTTCTTCCTGGACTGGTTTGAGAGCTTTAATAGACAGCTCTGGTACAAATTCTAAGAATATTTCTAGAGGACATTTCTATAAAAATATAGATGAAAACTTTATACAAATTTCAGGAGGGAAGCTTACAGGTTTTCGAGTTATTGCAAAAGAAAGTCTTGAACAACTCTTTTCTCAAAATTTTGAGCTAAACAAACAAGAGTTTGTTGACAGTATTTCAAATCTTGAAAATCAGTTTAATTATAAGGACTTACAGCTATGCCTTAATCACTACTGTGTTGTTAAACCTACAGATTATTTACTTAGAAGAACTCGTATTAGCTGGTTTAACCAAAATGGAGGAAAATCTTTTTTGGATAAAGTAATGGTCAATTTTGACTCAACTTTGTATTTCGAACAGACAATTGAAGAACTGAAAGACGAGGGTTTGCTTTAAATCTAGAACAATTTTGAGTTTTTATTAATAACAGTTTTTAACGGTACTCTGTCGTCATTAAGAAACCAGCACCGATCATCCCAAGGCCTCCCCATAAATACCATCTAGATACAGAGCCAGGAAGAAGAGTTAGGTAGTTCAAGACTATTAAGAGAACACCTAAAACCATTAAAGAGGTCATGGTTACAACAAACCACCTCGGTGATGGTCCTTTGTCTCCACTAAGCTGTGTAGATATTTTTTTAGATTTAGTTGGTTGAGAGTTGTTAATTCTTTTTTTTGAAACGGGCATATTGAAAATTGTATCTTAATTATCGTTTATTACAATAACTTTATTTTTAGAAATACTAATTAAATCATCCCTCATTAGTGATTCAACGACCTCTTCTGTAGCTTTGTTGGTAATCTCTAATTCTTTACTAAGACGTGCCATAGTCACACCTTTTTCTAATAGAAGAATTTTTAAAATACGCCCTCTTTTTTGTCTCATGGATCCTTCAAATTTTTTTGATATTTTGATTTCTTGAACAATATATTTTTTACACGAAAGCTCAAGTGGGCAAATTTCACATTTAGGATTTCGTGAAGTACAAACCGTTGATCCAAGATCCATTAAGCCTTGATTAAAGTCTCTAGAATTAAAATTCTTTAAAAGTAAGTCAGTGTTTTTCTCTATAAAAACATCAACATTATCTGTTCTGAAAAATCTTTTAATAATTCTTTTTATATTGGTATCAACTGCAATAATTTTTTTCTCATACGCAAAGCTGAGAATTGCTGAATTTGTGTATGGTCCTACACCAGGAAGAATTGTAAAGTCTGGATATAGTTCATCAAAACTATATTTTGATAGTATTTTTGAAGATTCATGAAGTCGGATAGCTCTATTGTTGTAACCCAATCCTGACCATAATTTTAAAACCACTTTTTTACTGTCTTTTGCCATATCCTTAGGTGTTGGGTATTTTCTAATAAATTTTTTATAAAATTCATCTGCTCTATCTATTTGAGTCTGTTGAGAAAGCGTTTCAATTAGAAGTATCTTCCATGGATTATTTGAGTCTCTCCATTCAAAAGATCTACGATTTTTTTTGTACCAGTTTTTGAGTTCTTTTTTAAAAAAATTTATATTAGTTGTCAAAGCTTAATTCTACAAAACCTTCAGGATCTAAAAAGCTTCCTTCTTCTGGATTTTGACCTGAAACCCTACCGCCTGTATCGCCACTTGCCGAAGGTAATAATCCAATTTCTTGAAGAATATTAGATGCCTCCTGGTACGTATAACCAATTAAGTTTGGAACCTCTGCTTTTAAACCCAATGAAACAATTATTGTAATTACTTCCTCCGGAGTGACTATTTCACCTGCCCCCGGGATGGTGTGAGAAACTAGTCCTTCGTTAACGTCTTCAGAATATTCTTCTAATATTTCATATTCAAAACCAAGTGTTTCTAAAATTTGTGTCGCATCCTCAGGAGATTTTCTTGAGAGATCACTTATTTCAATTAGGCTTGGCCCAGATGATATTACTAAGTCTACAGTTGATCCAGGACTCATTTTTTTCCCAGCAATGGGATTCTGCGAAATCACAAATCCTCTAGGAATATTATCATCATTTACTTCCAATTTCTGACCTACAACAAAATCACTTTCTTCAATTACATACACGGCTCTATCCGTTTCAAGGTCTATTACATACGGAATAGGAAAAGCTTCTTGTCCAACAGAGACAATAATTGTTACCAAGGTATCAGGATTCGTTATAGTATTTGCTAACGGTTGAGTTCTTATGACCGCCCCAGCTGGAACTGTAGGATGTGCTGAATTCTCAATCCCTACTGTGAATCCAAGTAACTGTAAGTCATTCAAAGCCTGAGTCTGACTACTTCCTGTTAGATCAGGTATCTCTATTACTGAGGGAGTACCACCATCTACAGGAAGTCCAGTAAATATTTGTGTGAGACCCCATACGGTTCCAAACACAAGCCCAATTGATAGGACTAGAGCCGGTAAAGTAAATCTAAATTTTATTTTAGGATTTGTTAAATTAACAAGATTTTCTTGAGTTTCTTGCACCTGTAAATGTCTTCTTTGTTGTAGTAGGACCGCTCTAAGATCTTCTGCATTTTTATACCTATCTTTGGGGTATTTATGTAACAGCTTTAATACAGCATTCTCTAAACCCTTAGGTATATCTTTTCTATAGACACTTAATTTCTTTGGTTTTTCAGTAAGGTGTTTGGTTGCAGTCGCAATTGGTGTTTCTCCTTCGAATGGTGGTCTCCCAGCAATAAGTTCATACATAACAGTACCTAGAGAATATAAATCAGACTCAACAGAAACCGGTTTTCCTTGGGCCTGTTCGGGAGAAATGTAACTTGCTGTTCCTAAAATAGATCCAGTTTTAGTAATATCGCTATCCTCATTTTGAATAGACACAATTCCAAAATCAGTTACTTTTACTTTTCCGGAAGGGGTAATCATGATGTTACCTGGTTTAATATCTCTGTGTACAAGACCTCTATTATGAGCAGCTTGTAGTCCATCCGAGACTTGTGCACCAATAAACAAAATATCACCGATGCTAATTGTCTTCTTTTTAGCGATTATTGAAGTTAGAGTGTTCCCCTCAATATACTCCATTACAAAAAATGGCTCATCCTCAATTCCCCAATCAAATATTTGAACAATATTTGGGTGATTCAGATTAGCAACCGTTTGAGCCTCTCTTTTAAACCTTTCTACAAACGTCTCCTGTTGAACATAATTTGGTTTAAGAGTTTTAATTGCAACCATCCGTTTAAGTTGCCTATCTTCAGCTTTATAAACAAAGGCCATCCCACCCTCACCAAGGAGTTCAAGAATTTTATATCTATCTTTTATTATTTGTCCAACATTCATTTTGAAAATATATTTATTACTACTGCAGAGACATTATCTTTTGGTTTCTGTATTAAAGCCTCACCAATCAATGTATCCGCACTAATGCCTTCCTGTAATTTCTTTTTTAGATATTCATCGCTAAATTCATTGTAAAGCCCGTCACTACAAAGCAGAACAACATCCCCATTTTTTAATTGAAAATCCTGATATTCAATTTCAAGTTTTTCACTTGAGCCCAATGCTTTTTCTAAAATATTTTGAAAGCCTGGCACATTATGATCTTGTGTTAGTTGAATTAGTTTTCTGTCAGAAAGAACATAGCAACGAGTATCTCCAACATGACCAATTCCCATGAGACCATTTTGATCTATAGTTATAGCAGTCATTGTTGTACCCATGCCAATAGATTCTTTATTATTTTCTTGATACTCTAAAATTTCTGAGTTCGCAGCAGCTATAGTTTCAACAAGATCATTTGATGAACCTTTCATATTAGAGACTGCAATTTTGCTTGCTACATCTCCTTTAACGTGACCACCTAAACCATCACATACTGCAGCTTTAAAGGGAGGATTACCGCTCCCTGACTTAATTGGAAAAACAGAGTCTTCATTTTTAACTCGATTTGGACCACATTCAGTCCTAATTGACCAAACTAATCTAATATTGTTCATTCATTAATAATCTTAGTTGTGAAATATATTTGTTTTCTTAGACTGTATAAAGAAGAAAATAAAATGAATAAAGTAAACAAAACACTGAGAGCATTAATAATTGTAGGGTTAATAACTCTCCTTTCCTTTTTTGGCTTTAACTATTATGAAAATTTCAGGAACTCCGCTAATCTAAATAATTTTTTAGAAGAGGCTTCAGCTGTATCTCTGCTACATAGCGAATCTTCAAAAGAATTTGAAAAAGTGCTAAATTTTGATGAAATCAATAGAGATGTTTTTGAGACAACATTGTCAGCTCTAGTTAGGGATTCACAAGAAGCATATAATTTAGTTCAAAATATAGGAGGGGACTTTGTTAGTTCTGAAAAAGAATTACTAAATATAGCAACTTCTTCTTGGCTTAAAGGTCTTGAGACCTTTCAGGTGTCAATAATTACATTGATAGATAATCCTCAATCATTAAAAATTGAAGAAGCACTTGCACAAAGCATTGTTGACCTATCAATTGGAGATAAAGCTTATGAAGAGTTTGTTCAAAAAATTTCACAAAGGTCCAGGGAGGACAATTTATTTTTACCTGTTTTTTATCCCGTTAAATACACTGGCTTAGAAGGCAGTGCTTTTAATTTTGCTGATGTAATTGTTAAAAAAGCAAGAGACTCATCGGAGGGGCTTTTCCTAAGAAGAGATGTAGCAATTACTGGAGTGCAGTTTCTACCAAGTCCGATTGCGGTAACAGAAGACAACTATCGAGTTTTTCTTAATGAGCCAATAGGTATACAAGTAGTAATTGCAAACGAAGGAAACGTAGAAGAATTTGATATTATTTTATTAGTATTAGTAACAGATGAGTTTGGTGATTCGGTTTACGAAAAAAGAGCTAAGATAAGTTCCGTAGGAGCATTCGAAAGCAAAAGCTACTTTACTGATAATATTGAACTGGAACCAGGTATTTTATATGAGTGGTTTATTAAGATTGAAGAGATTGAAAATGAAGAAGAGCTTGAAGATAATTTATTCACAATATCCGGGTTTATCCCCCCTGAGGAATAGTTAATGCTAGACCAACAAATTCTTAGAAATAATCTAGATGCTCTTAAAGATAATCTTGAAAGAAGAGGTCTTAATATTGATGTAGACTTTCTTGTTCAACAGGATGAAAAGAAAAGAGCTATAAAATTCGAAGCAGAAAAAGCACGATCTGAACAAAAAAATATAGGTAAAGAAATTTCTCAATCCGAAGGAACTAAAAAAGAAGAACTTTTAAAAAAAGCATCAGTCTTGAGTGAAAACGTAAAACTTTTAAATGA
>CABXDM010000018.1 GCA_902510965.1 uncultured Candidatus Actinomarina sp. | reverse complement strand
CTCCATGGCCAACAACACTATGGGTATTAAGTTAAATACTGACACTACTCTCCCAAGGTGGTTGAACTTTAGCTTTATGATTATTCCAGTATTTATCCTCATAGGAATGATTAATACTTCTGGTGCACAGGAATGCGGAGTAAATGGAATCTTAGATGTAGATAGAAAATCTCAACAAACTGTTAATTGTGATGGATCACCCTTCGAGGGAAAAGGTGTAGCATCTACAAATGCTGTTAATTATGTAGCCGTAGGTCAGCAAGTATATTCAGGTGCCGCAGCCTGTGCTGGTTGTCACGGGGCTAATGGTGGCGGTGGTGTTGGACCATCTTTTATTGGTGGAGCTCTTTATACAACATTCCCAACCTGTGCAGATCATGCGAAATGGATACAACTTGGATCAGCTGGTTGGCAGGCCGAAGTAGGAGCAGCTTATGGTGCTGAAGATACAATATCTATCGGTGGCATGCCTGGATTCCAAGGTAAATTAACTGAAGAAGAACTAATGGCTGTTGTTGTTTTTGAAAGAGTGGTCTTCGGTGGAGGAAATACAGAGGAAGTACTCATTGATTGTGGCCTTCTTGAAACAGAAGAAGAAGACGAAGAAAATATAGAAGCGGTCAGTACAACTCCTTAAAAAACACTTTGTTTCTTTTCAAAAACTAATTAATATTTTGCTATGTTACCTGTTATCTATTTTCATTTAGCTCTAATCGCTTTTGCGGGCTTATTGTTTTACGTAGTTCTCTAAGTGGCTGCAAAAAAAAGGGCTAAGAGAGTCGTAGGCTGGAAAGAGAATGCAGCTCTACCTGATTTAAACATTGTAAGTGTCATCGCAAAAATTGATACAGGTGCCAATCTTGCTTCAATTGATGCTGCAGATATAAAAATTGTATCTAGAAACAAAGTTAAATACGTAAAATTCACAGTCATGAAAAGAAATAATACGGTTAGAAAAACCTCGGCTCCTCTTGAGGGGTATAAAAGAATAAAGAGTTCAAATGGAGATGTTGAAAAAAGACCGTATATTAAAACTACTTTATTAATGGATGGTATTGCTAAGAAGATTGAACTTACATTAACGGACAGAGGGCCGATGGATTACACAATGTTGATTGGAAGAAAAGCACTAGGAAGAAGATGGGTTGTAAATCCATCTATTAGTTTTTTAACAAAATCAAATGATAAAGAAAGTAAAATTAAGAAATGAAGTTAGGAATTCTCTCTCAAGATATAAATTTGTATTCGACTTCACGATTGTATGAAACAGCAAAAAAAAGAGGTCACGACACACAAGTTGTTAGTTATCTCCGTTGCTATATGAATATTGCAAAAGCAAATCCAAGAATTTTTTTCAGAGGAGATGAACTTAGTTTTGATTCGGTCATTCCTAGAATTGCAGCGACTTGGACATTCTACGGTGCGGCTGTGGTCAGACAATTTGAATTAATGGGTTCTCTATCAGCTAACTCTTCAGCCTCGATTAGTCGTTCAAGAGATAAGCTAAGAGCTCTTCAACTTATTGGTAATAGTGGGGTTGAAATGCCCGTTACTGGCTATGTTCATTTTTCTAGAGATATTGAGGCTGTCCTTAATACAGTAGGTGAACCACCCTTTGTAATAAAACTTTTAGAAGGTACCCAAGGGAGAGGTGTCGTTCTTACGGAAACTATGGAGGCCGCAATTAGTGCTATCGAGACAATGAAAAATATTGATGCAAACATTTTGATTCAAGAATTTATTAAAGAAGCAGAAGGTGAAGATATCCGAGCGATAGTAGTTGGTGATAAAGTTGTTGCCTCGATGAAGAGAAAAGCCAAACCTGGTGAATTTAGATCCAATGTGCATCTTGGAGGGTCTGTTTTAAATTACGAGATGACCGATGAGGAAAAAGAGAGTGCTGTAAGATCAGCGAAAGTTTTAGGTCTTCAAGTTGCAGGTGTTGATCTGATTCAATCAGATCGTGGACCCTTAGTTTTAGAAGTTAACTCATCCCCTGGACTTGAAGGGATTGAACGTGCAAGCGGAATTGATGTTGCAGAAAAAATTATTGAGTTCTTAGAATATGAAATTCAAAATAGAGATCTCTCGAAACCAATAGATATTTAAGAAAATAAATAGTTCTTTAAAATAGTACCTTTATTTAAAATTCCTTCATCGAGGACCCTATTTCCATTGAGCAGTACAGGAACTCTTAAAAGATATTCTTGGAATCCATCTTCCACTTGAACGGTGTTAATTTTAAAAAATTTATTTAAAAGAGAGATAGTCTTTAAACCCTTTTCACAAAGTTCACAGTTTTCTGTAACAACTAAATGTAAAGTTTTCATAAACCTAAAATATTCTTATGAGACCTTGGACATTAGTTTTTGTAGTGCTGTTAGCAGTAATTATTTTTGTCTCTGGTTTTATTGTCTTAAGCTTCATTTAAATTGAAAAGCTAACCTTCGAAGAATCTTTACACTCTAGGATTTCTGCAGCATTACCATTTTTTCTAAATATCAAAACCATTCCCCAAGAGTCCGTTATTAGGCCTACATTATCTAAATACTCACTCTGGAAGCTTTCACACCAAGTTGTTTTAAAACTACGGTTACCTACAGTTACATTTACAACATCACCAATAGATAAATTTAAACTCCTGAGTTCTTCGGGTGACACATTTGTTTGACAGTTTCCGAAATGATCTACGAATAAGACTTCACCCTTAATTTCTTTTTCGGACACATCTGTGAGGGGAATTAAGTACTGCTTTAAATCTCCGAGATCAACTTCTGGTCCAAATTCTTCCAAAGCAAGCTGTCCAGAAGCATAACCTGCAGCAAAAGGTGAGAAAATATCTCTAGCATGGAAAGTGCTACCTTCAGAGGGAATAATCCAATCTGTGTTTTCCAGTAAAAAAGCTCTTTGCGCGCCACCAACGGTCGCACAAGCCAAATTTAATAAACCATTATCTGGCCCAATCATTACACCCCACTCGGTTTCTATCCCAATTGCTTTTCTCTCTGTCCCTACTCCAGGATCCACTACACCAAGTAAGACACCTTGTGGGATATATTGAATGGCTCTCATTAAGAGGAGGCTTGCATATCTAATATCTTGTGGGGGAATACCGTGTGAGATATCATTTACCTTTAATTCAGGATCTATCCTGTTTATGACACCTTTAACAACGCCTACTGAGCCATCTTCTAAACCAAAATCTGTTGCAAAAGAAATTATTTTTTTCATAGATTTCATTATATAGAGATTAGATATTCAGGAAAAATTGTTTTAAATTAGCAAAATCTAATAATTCTGTATATATTTACTTTGAAGAGGGGGAATCATTAAAAAATTACTTTACGGATTTTTAGTATTAGTTGTTGTTGGATATTTTGGGGTTGGCTATTACATCTATGATGCATCTGCAACAGTTCCCTGCACTGTCTGGGAGGGTGAGCAAACAAATAATCCTTCAAGCTTCTCTGGTTGGGATGAATATGATGTTGATGTTACCCCATACTTTATGCCAAGCTATGAAACAGTAAGTATTGATTCAACAGATGATGTCAAACTAAGTGCTTGGTGGATGCAAAATGATCCACAGGCAAAAACTGTAGTTGTTATTCATGGATTAACAAGTAGCAAATACTCCTCTGGTGTTCTTCTAGCTTCTGGAATACTGTACAAAAGCGGGTTCAATGTTTTAGCAATGGATATGAGAGATCATGGAGACAGTACTTGTGAAGATGGATATTACTCTGCAGGTCAAAAGGAATCTGATGACTCAGCAGCTGTAGTCGACTGGTTGGTGAACGAAAAGAATATCAGTGCAAATAAAATAGGTATTTATGGTCAGTCATTAGGTGCACTCACTACCTTGCAAACAGGAGCCAAAACTCAGAATTTTGCCGCGATCGCCGTACACGATCCGCCAGTTGCATTCGAAACTCTCGTAAGAGAAGAGATGGAATTCCAAGGTTTTCCTCCTAGTCTTTATACACCCGTTTTACACTATGCAAGAATCTTTAGAGGTGAAAATCTTACTGAAGTCACTCCTGAAGTTGCCATAGCTGGTGGTAATAAGCAACCAATATTGGTTTTTAATGGGATGCTCGACAAAAGAGTTCTTGCACATCACACAGATGATTTAATAAAAATTGCAAATGATAATGGGGTTGAAATCACTACCTATCGATATGAGGACATGGGCCATGTTGAAAGCCTTTGGGGGTATAACGAGGAATTTGGAAAAGTTATCGTTAGCTTTTTTAATGAAAACTTAAGTTCTTAACTGTCATTAAGGTCAATATATTTAAAGTAATTTAGATAATATTTTTGTAAGCCTTTTTAAGATTTTGAGCAGTTATCTCCCAATTAAATACTAAAGAATTCTTAACAGCGTTGTTTATTAAGTGAGATCTATACTCTTCATTTTCAAATAACTTTGTAATGAAATCGTATACTTGGATATCCTCAAAAGATTTAGAAACTAAACCATCCTCATTATTTGAGATAATCTCCTTAAAAGAACCCTGATTAGTACTTAAAACTGGAAGACCTGATCGATGTGCCTCTATTGCAACCAAGCCAAATGTTTCGCTTTCTGCTGAATGAATTAATAATTTAGACTTACGCATGAGTTTTACTAATTTTTTTTGAGACAGTGACCCAACAAACTGAACATCCTCTTCGATTCTGAGTTCTTCAATTTTGTTCTTCATTTTTGTAAGATAAGCTTCTCCATCAGCACCACTTGGACCCCCAACAAAAATTAATTCAAGACCCTTAATTCGATACTGTAGACTTTTAAATAAATCTAAGGTTTGTAATTGTCCTTTTTGTTTTTGTATTCTTCCAACCGAGAGAATGATATTTTTCCTTTTCTCCCCCCTAAATGCTTTGAAAGTTTTTTTATCAAGACCTGGAGTGACAATATGTATTTTTAACTTGTCAGTACCATATCGATTTAGTAAATTCTCTTTTTCAAACTGGCTGGAGGCCGTAATTTTGTCAGCAGAATTAAATATCTCTTTTTCAGCGCTAATCCTATCTAAACCATTTTCCTGTATAAAAACTCCCAAGCTATGTGAAGTAAAAATAAAAGGAATTTTATATCTTTGTTTTATCTCTTTAGCAACTAATCCTGAGAGCCAATAGTGTGCATGGACAACATCAATCTCATGTTCTTCAATGTATTGAAATGTTTTTTCGATGAACTCATCAAGGAATTCTTTTTTCTCTTCGGTATTTGCTTGATTTGTAAATAGATTGAAAGAACTTAATTTTAAATTCTTCTTACTCATATTTTTTGCTTGTTCGCCAGTAATAATGTGCACTATATTATCTTTTGCTAATTCCTTTGAAATAGATTCAACGTACACATTAAGTCCTCCTCCATCATTAACACCGAGACTATTCATTGGAGCTGTATGAAAGCTGATTTGTAAGATGTTCATAAGGTGATTTCAATATCATATAGTTGAGTGGAAATGCCACCTAAATCAAATTTGTAGCGTTCTGTCCCCTTGAGGAAGTCAAAAAAAGTGAACTCTTTACTGATTAATTGTTCAATTATTTTATCAATGATGATAATCCCTGGGTTGACTTCATTAAAAGTCTTGTTTTTACTTGAATTATATAAATAACTTCCCACTTCATCTTCAAAAACAAAACAACAGGCAGCAATAGTGTTATCTACCTCTAGGTAGTAAATTTTCCACCCCTTCATCGCTAGTAAGCTGCTGAAAAATGTGGCAACTTCATCATTCATAAAGTTACCTTTATCTCCATCTGATGTTCTATGAAGCTTTATAAAACTTTCTAATATTTCACTGTCTTTTGACTCCCTCAATACAGCTTGGGGATACTTTTCTTGAAAACGTACTTTTTTTCGCTTTAACTCATGCCTTTTTTTCCTTGGCAGAACAGCAAGATACTCCTCATAAGACTGAGGGAGCATAAGGTTTACAACTTGATCTTGTTTTGATATTTTTAGTGAATTCTCTGGGTATAATTTTGTAATTTCTTTAATTTGATCGAAATGCATAGAGTCAAGAGAGACCTTTTTACAGTTGAGATCTTTTAAGGATTTAGAGGTTAGATTAAAATTTGGACGGTAGTCTATGTAATCTCTTGATCCACTGTTACATAAGGTGTCATCTTTTATTGAAAATAAATCATGCTGTAAGTAGCTATCAGAAGAACTATTTAGTTGAATTACTAAATCAAGAAATTCCTTAGTTACAAACGGTGAATTGTTTATTTGATCGACTATCACCTAACTAGAATAAACCATTCACAATATTTACTGCATCCACAAAAAACAAAGATAGTAAAAATGCTACGAGGTAATCATACAAATATACCTGCGTAGATAGTTCGTTTATAAACTCTGACTCAAAGCGGAGCTTCAGAATTAAAAAATTAATCAACACTGTAAATAATGCCGTAAATGTTCCTGCAAGGAATACGTGAGAAATGCTGTAGTCGTAGAAGCTGCTGACTCCAACAAAAACTATAACCGCCGCAAAAAAATTAAAGAAGTATTGAAAATTACTAAATTGCACATTAAACAAGGTTGCAATTGTCTTAATAAAGAACAACAGTAAGAAAAGATAGGTTAAGTACATAATGTTGTCTTTGAAATATTGAGTAAGAATAAAATGAATTACAGTCATTGAAATTATCGTTGAAAATAAAAGATTTCCTAATTTGAAAATATTTAAATCCAAGACAAATATCCCAATAAGTGGAACTAATAGTAAGACAATATAAAGAAGTGTTTGAATATTCGACTCACTCAAAATATTGAAGAGAACAGGTAAAAAAGTTATAGAGATAAAAATTAATATCAATCTGTACTCTTTAGAGTCAACCCGAAGTTGGCCTGACAACATCTCAAGTTGCCACACCAAGAGTAATCCAACAAACACAGCGGTTAAGAGTTGAATATTGTCCATTAATAACCCAACAAAAATTGCTGTAGTTAAGACAACTTGTATATATCGAATTTGTACTTCTAACATCCTCGCGAAAATTTTACCTAGATAAGCTTGAAAACTAAAGTGATTTGTAATATAGTTATTAAACACTATATTTAGTATCTAAATATAAAAAGTACACCATATTTAGTTGTAAAAGGAGAAAACATGGCAAAGAGTTCAGGATTAAAGGTAACAAGAAAATATACATCAAAGGGCGATCCATATAAAGGAATTGTTTGGGAGAAGCGAACTTCAAAGATAGCTAACCCTGATGGTTCAGTAGTCTTCGAAATGGAAAATGTAGAAATCCCTTCAACATGGTCACAAGTTGCAACAGACATCATGGTTTCAAAATATTTCAGAAAAGCCGGGGTTCCGCAAGTTGATGATGAAGGTAACACTTTAAAAGATGAAAACGGGGATACTATTCTTGGCTCAGAGACCTCTTCGCGACAAGTTTTTGACAGACTAGCTGAAACCTGGAGACATTGGGGAGAGACAACAGGATACTTTGCAACAAAAGATGACGCCCAAGCTTTTGAAGATGAACTCAAGTACATGCTTGCTACGCAAATGGCAGCACCTAATAGCCCACAATGGTTTAACACTGGACTCAACCATAAATATGATCTAACAGGTCCTAAACAGGGATTTTGGTATGTAGATCCTAAATCGGGAGAACTCGTAGAGGCAGATGACTCTTATTCAAGACCACAACCCCACGCTTGTTTTATTCAATCTATTGATGATGACCTAGTAAATGAAGGTGGAATCATGGATCTCTGGGTTAAAGAAGCTCGACTCTTTAAGTTTGGTTCTGGAACTGGAACCAACTTTTCAAACCTTAGAGGAGAGGGTGAAAAACTTTCTGGTGGTGGAGTTTCTTCAGGTGTAATGTCCTTCCTAAAAATTGGAGATAGAGCAGCTGGAGCAATCAAGTCTGGTGGTACAACAAGAAGAGCGGCAAAAATGGTTATTCTTGACTTGGATCATCCAGATATTGAAACTTTTATCGAATGGAAAGCAATTGAAGAGGATAAAGCTCGTGCACTTATTGCAGCTGGCTATCCTGCTGATTTCAATGGTGAAGCTTATGCCACCGTCTCAGGACAAAATTCGAACAACTCAGTTAAGGTTCCAACAGAGTTCCTAACAGCTATTGAAGAAGATGGTGACTGGGATTTAATTGCCAGAACTGATGGTTCTGTAATGAAGACCGTTAAAGCACGCGAGCTATGGAAAAAAGTTGCTGATGCTGCATGGAGATGTGCTGACCCAGGAGTGCAATATGATACAACTATTAACGAATGGCACACCTCCCCTATGGGTGGAAGAATTAGAGCATCTAATCCATGTTCCGAATATTTATTCTTAGATAATACAGCTTGTAACTTAGCAAGTTTGAACTTAGTTAAATTCTACGATGACGAAAAACAAGAATTTGATATTGTCTCCTACAAGCATGCATTAAGAATTTGGACTATCGTTCTTGAAATCTCAGTTGAAATGGCTCAGTTCCCATCAAAAGAGATTGCTCAAGGTTCTTATGACTACAGAACATTAGGACTTGGATATGCAAACTTGGGTTCACTACTTATGAGAAAAGGTATTGCTTATGATTCCAAATTGGGAAGAGCTATTGCTGGTGCGTTAACAGCTATGTTAACCGGTGAGGCTTACAAAACATCTGCTGAAATGGCAGGTATTGTTGGTACATTCCCACGTTATAAAGAGAATGCTGACAACATGCTTAGAGTTATGAATAACCATAAAAAAGCGGCATATGATTCAAATGATTACGAGGGATTAAGCCATGACCTTATTGCCATTGATCAAGAGTTATGTCCTGAAGATTTATTAGCAGGAGCACAACAGTCTTGGGATGAAGCCGTTGAGTTAGGTGCCAAGAATGGTTACAGAAATGCACAAGCTACTGTACTTGCACCAACTGGAACAATTGGTCTTCTCATGGATTGTGACACAACAGGTGTAGAGCCTGATTTCGCACTAATGAAGTTCAAAAAACTTGCTGGTGGTGGTTACATGAAGATTGCCAACCAGTCAATTGGTCCTGCTTTGGATGCTCTTGGCTATGAAGCAAATGAAGTTACTGAGATTATAAATTATGTTATTGGTTCAATGTCTCTTGAAAACTCACCATATGTGAACAAACAATCCTTAATTGAGAAGGGTCTGAACGAGGAAGATGTAAATAAGATTGAAGCTGCTCTACCAGGTGCTTTTGAAATACAGCATGCTTTTAATGTCTTTGTCTTAGGTGAGGAAACACTTAAAAGTTTGGGCATCCCAGAAGAAGAGTATACATCTTTTGATTTCAATCTCCTTGAAACGCTTGGATATTCAAGAAATGAAATAGCACAAGCAAATCTAGATATTTGTGGAACTCAAAAGATTGAGGGTGCTCCTTATCTCAAAGAAGAACATCTTGATGTTTTTGACTGCGCAAATAAGTGTGGAAAAGATGGAGAACGTTTCATTCACTATATGGGTCATGTAAGAATGATGGCTGCGGCTCAACCTTTCATATCTGGTGCAATATCTAAAACTGTAAATATGCCTAATGAGGCAACAATTGAAGATATTGAAGATTGCTACTTCGAGGCAGCAAAGATTGGTGTGAAAGCTATCGCCATCTACAGAGATGGATCTAAAGCCTCTCAACCACTTTCTTCCTCTTCAGATGATGGAGACTCAGAAGAATCTGATCCAGAGGTAACAAAAATTCTTGAAGAAGAAGCTATGTTAATTCAAGGTAACTTTGCTCCAGGAACCAGCCCTTCAAGAGCATATGCGGGAGTTAATAGACCAAGGTTCCTTCTTCCTGAAAGACGAGAAGGTTGGACTCAAGAAGCAAGAATTGCTGGCCATAAAGTATATCTAAGAACTGGTGAGTATCCTGATGGAACTCTAGGTGAAGTGTTCATTGATATTGCTAAAGAAGGGGCTACCTTAAAGGGTGTGCTCGGATGTTTCGCTATAGCCGTTTCTAAAGGTTTACAGTATGGAGTTCCTTTAGAAGAGTTCGTGGATACATTTACTTTCCAGACATTTGAACCTAGAGGTATGGTTGAAGGACATGAAAATATCAAGATGAGTAACTCTATTATTGACTATGTGTTTCGAGCACTCGGTTTAGAATACTTAGATAGAACAGATATTGTTCAAGTGCCACCAAAAGATAAAAATATTCAAGAAACTGAGCCTGTTGAAATGGTGGAAAAAAAAACTAAACCTGTAGCTAAAACAGAGACTGCACCTGTAGCTAAAACAGAGACTGCACCTGTAGCTAAAACAGAGACTGCACCTATTGAGCAAGCAGAAAATTCAGTTGCTACGGTTCAAGAAGTACTTGGTGACATGATGGGAGATGCTCCAGCTTGTAATGAATGTGGACATATAACCATAAGAAATGGTTCTTGCTACAAGTGCTTAAATTGTGGAAACTCTTTAGGCTGTAGCTAAAAAAATCTCAGTTAATTTATACATCTAAATATAATGAAAATTCGGGCGCTTAGCTCAGTCTGGCAGAGCGCTTCCCTTACAAGGAAGAAGTCACAGGTTCAAATCCTGTAGCGCCCACAAGGGTTTTTCAGGAATTGCCCCTAGAAAATACCATTAGCACCTGTTTTTAGTTTTTACACTAAATTAAGTTAGCTTTTTTTTTCCATTCTTTTTTAGATTTCAATACATCTAAAGTGAGCATGATTTCAGGCATGATTCCATTTTGCCAATGTGATTTCCCATGCATCCTTGTTGTATAAATTATTTTCGGTCTCGTAACCCTATATTTATGTAATCTAAAATAATATAGAATGAAAATATCAAATGAGAAATCATTTGGAATGACTTCAGGATTATTAAAAAAACTTCTATGAACTAAATTTGGAGTTCCCCCGGAATCAGTCATTCTTACTCCAAAAAATATAGAAACTATTGCTCCAAAGATAATAGTTTTCATCTTTGCTATTAAAGGCCTGCCAACTCTGTTGGCTTTTATCAATTCATTCTTGTTAAGGGTTTTAACTTTGTTTAAAAAGTTAAATACATCTTTAGGGTCTAATTTTAAATTTCCAGGCATCCAACTAACAAATTCTGCATCAGAATTTAACACTCCATATTTTACTCCACCACCAAATCCTAAATTATTGTTAGACCTAACTACTTTCCAGTTCTTTTTTAAACTATTTTTTTCATTTGAAAAATCAACTATATTATTATTTTTAGATCCATTGTCGACAAGTATAAATAAATTATCTTCATATGGAATTTCCTCAATAATTTCAATAAACTTTTTGAAATTTTCAAAATCATTGTAGAACGGAACTATTATTTGGTATTTTATTACTACTGCTCCTCTTAAAGTATTATATTAATTTAATTAATTAAGAACGTCTTATGTGTTTTAAAAGTAAACAAATTGATATCCCTTTAAGTAGTTATTATAGAATTATGTCGTTAAATATACTCGTTACTGGATCATCTGGATTTTTAGGATCCCTGCTTTGTAAAGTTCTAGTTAAAAAAGGTCACAACTTGACTGCAGTTGATTTGATTAAACCAATTAATTTAATACCGAATACTAAATATTTTGTTGATTCACTAGATACATTTTTGGTAAATAACTCAGATACGTTATCAAGTTTTGACATAATTATACATACTGCTTCGGTTCTTCCTTTTAAGAGTAATAAAAAAGAACTTATTGAAACAAATATAAATATTACAAAAAAACTAATTGATGAAATTGAAGCCTCTGATTCAACCTTTTTAATTTATGTAAGTTCAAGTGGAGTATACGGAAAACCTAAAAGTTTACCTATAGATATAGACACAGAACTTAATCCTCTAGATCTTTATGCAAAAACGAAGATTAAATCTGAGGAATATATAAAAAATAATCTAGACAGTAATCAATATTCAATAATTAGACCTAGAACAATTCTGGGAGAAAATAGAGGTGGTATATTTAATTTATTTTTCTCACTTATCAAAAAAAATATTCCAATACCCTTACCAAATAATGGAAAACAAATAATTCAATTTGTTGATGTGGAAGATTTGGCAAATTTGATAACTCACGTAGGAGAAAATAAACTATTTGGAATTTGGCCTGCAGCAGCTCCCCAACAAGAGCCTCTTAAAAATCACTTAAAAAAACTCGGCGCTGTTCTCAATAAAAAAGTTATTACTTTTAATATAAATAGTAAGTTTTTTGAGTTTTTTGGAAATACACTTGTAAAGTTAAAATTAACTAATTTTACAAAATGGCATTTTGGTGCATTCCCGCATGATTTTTACTTTGATGAAAACTGGAAGCCGGAGGGTTTTAAGTATAATAAGACATGTAATGATACATTTATGAACAGTGCAGATTCATACTTTAACAGAGATACCTTATAATTTAATGAAGAAAAAATTAACACTTGTCATGAATTGTAAATACTTTTACTTTCATCCTTTTTTGGAATATCTTGGATACAAATACGATGAAAAAAGATGTAGACTGGCATTCTTAAAAATTAATGAAGCTATATATGTTAGATTTTTTGTTAAGATTTATTTGTTTTTAATATTCTTATTAAGCTCAATACCAAATTTTATCAATTTAAACAAAAATTTCATACTATTTAAGTTTATAACAGGAATACTTATGTTAATTTTTGAGTCTAATGTTGAATTTACATCTAAACCCAACGAATCAGTAAGAGATGGTGTTGATCAGAACTATGATACAGTTATCGTAGGTAGTGGTCCCGGTGGTTCTATAGCTGCTTTAAGATGCTTAGAAAGGGGAGAAAAAGTTGCAATTATTGAATCAGGTAACTCATTTAATCCCGAAGAAATTGAACACCACTCTCTAGAACAAACAACTCGTCAGTTTAATCAACAAGGTATGAGCTTTTGCTTTGGCAACATGCCAGTATTGTATGCCGAAGGATCAACATACGGAGGAGGGAGTGAGGTAAATAGTGGTCTCTATTTTAAGTTATCTGGTCCATATAAAAAAGAATTTTTAAATAAAACTGGCATTTCTGAAGGTGAATGGGAGGAAACTGAGAAACTAATAGAAGAAAAGATTTCTGTACAAAAAGCACCAGCTAATTCGTTTGATAATCTAAACTCTGCGTTATTACGAGGATCAATAAAAGAAGGTCTTATAGTTGAGGAAATACCTAGATGGAGAAGCTATGAGCCAATTTTACAACATAAAAGTATGCAAGTTACCTATCTTAAACAAGCTGAAGAACTTGGGTTAAAAATCTATACCAATATAGAGGTAAGTAAAATATTAGAGCTTGGTAATGAAATCCATGTAAAGGGTGTTGATAGAAAGAATGAAGTTGAAAAAGATATTGTTATTAAATCAAAAAAAGTAGTACTTGCTGCAGGCACTGTAAATACACCAAAAATTTTAAAAAACTCAAATTTGTTAAATGATACTGTAAGTTTTAATTTTCATCCAATGACTCGTTGTGTTGTTGACTATGGTGAAACTGTTAATGATGGAGACCTTTTTCCTCCTTATCAATCTTGGACAAAAGATTATAAATTTAAATTTGGCTATTCTGTATCATCTTTTCCATTTGTCAAAGCGACATTAGCATCTTTAGGAAAATACAAAAACATACCTGAACTTTCCAATCTTGTTTGTTACTTTAGCAGCACAGTATTAGATAAATCTAAAGGAAGAATCTTATTTTTCAGAAAAAAAGCAATTCCAGTAATTTATATAACAAAAAAAGATCGAAAAAAAATTAAAGAGGGGTTTAAGCTGTTAAAGAAAATAATGATTTCATCAAATGTTAAAAACATATGGCCTAAAAAAAATAATCCATCTCTGACTTCTGTACATATATTCGGGTCGTTACCGTTAAATAAAAATAAAGATATTGGTAAATACGGTGAACTAAAAATTAATCCTAATATTAAAATTTGTGACTCATCCCTACTACCAATAGCACCTTGGGGCAACCCTCAAGCGGTCATGATGGTTTTAAATGAAATATTAATGACTAAATGGCTAAAAAGCTTTGAATAATAAAACAATCATTTATTTATTTGGAGGAAACTCAAAAATTGGGAATGCAATACTTCAAGGATTAGAAGAAAAATACAAGAATACAACTATTGAAATCATATCAATAATTAGATCAGATAAACAAAAAGAACTAAAAGGAAGTATTTTAATAGTTGAAAACTATATTGACGCTTTGATAAAAATTAAAAAATTAAATGCTAACAATATTTTTATTTTGAGTTTTGGAGTCTTGAGATTAGAAAATAGTTCAATAAAATTATTTGAAAATATAAAATATCATTTAGACATAAATACTTTTGAAACATTAAATATTATAAAAAGTCTTCTTACCAATTTTAAATACACTGAGATTCATGTAGTTTCTAGCATACTCGGGGATTTCATTAGGCCAAGTTTATTTTCTTATAGCATGTCAAAGAATCTTCTAAATGAATGCATTTCAAAATTACTAACAAAAGATATTGCTAATTCCATCTATTTATGGAAACCATCCTTTGTAGATTCAGAATTAAATCATGGGAGAACTGCAACATTATTAAAAACTGACGTAGCAAAAATTAAAAATAGTGTGTTAAGAAAGAAAAGTGGAGGGGTTTACTACATACCTTTCTATTCTAAATACTTAACTAATATTGCAAAAAAGTTATCTCCAGTTGTAAATTGGATAGACAGCAAAAATTAATTACCTTAATTTTTATACTCAAAAATATAATAAATTTTTCTTTGAGCATAGTCCCCATCACAGAAGGTGTTACATAAATAAGTTCCATCAATTACTTCTAATTTTTAAACTTTTGAATAACATTTAACATTTTCTTTCTCGGGGGAAAAACTAATTGCATTTGGTATATTTATAATTTTTAGATTTTCTATATTCCTTGATAATTCGAAAGTACCAAATTCGCACGGACTAGAATTTAATATTTCTTCTAAATTAGATTGTTCGATAACAGCTTAGTTTGAATTTAAGAATAAAAAAATGAGCACAGCTACTAAAAAATAATTATTGAAGATAGAAGTCTAATATTTGAATTATTTTTTTGGATTATTAGGTTTTTAATTGATAACATTCTTTAGCATGTTTAAATACTCATCTGGCGTACCACAATCGTAATAACTTCCATTAATAATTTTATATTGAATTTTTTGTTCGTCTTCTATGGCATTAGAAAGTGCGTAACCCAAATGGGGATCATTATCATCTATAAATGGAATCAAATCTCTTGAGAAAGTAAAGCAACCCCAATTCAAATTATATTTACAATTTTTATCCTTATCTTTAATGTCAGTAATATAATCATCGCCTACTTTTACTTGCCCTAATTTACCAAATTGATCTTCTCTAATGTTCCAACATGCAACATCAGCAATTAAGGGATTTTTATTAAGTAACTCATAAGGCTTTTCTCCAAAAAAATATGTATCAGGCATGCAAAGAAAATGGGTTTCGGCCTTAGAGATTGATAATACTTTAGTGATTGTTTCGGACATTGTTTTGGTTGACATTGGTAAAATAGTTATCTTTTCATTTCTAAATCCAAATGTGTCAAAAAGAAGTACTAAATCAGGCCTTGTAGGAATCCAGATGCGTTCACAGTGTTTAATTAAATTATCTATGTGTAATCCGATCAAGGAATCGTATTCCCTCGAAGATGGGAGTAAAAATTTTGGAATTCCTTGCATTCGAGTTGCTAGACCAGCAGCAGGTAAGATAGCATCCATAAAAAGAATCCTTTTTTTGTTATTTTGATTATTTTAAAGATTATATTTTGATATCGCAGATTTATTTATATTATTTAAAAAATAGTATTAATGTTGGTGATTATTTTTTATATGCCGTTTTGAAGAAACTTCCCTCTATGATTACCGCAGGTTGTTTCTCCATTGTACATTTTAAATTAATCCAGCACTGGTCTCCTTCATCTGGAATAACCCAATCATTACCAATGTCTTGATATTGTGCAATTGGAACTGGATCGAATAGTGCTATTTCTTTCCCAGATAAGAAAGATTGATATGACGATCCTCTCACAAGTAAAATAATAGAAAACAAATAGAGTATATATAAATATTTAGTATTAATCTTGAATTTTACATCTTCTATGAAAAAACTCATAGAAGCTATTGTGAGCATTAGTAATCCAATGGCATATCTTGGAGTGGGCCCATAGAGAAGCAAGTATAAAAGATATAGGGGGAGAAATGAAAAAATTGTTAATAATATTGTCAAATTTGGTAGTTGTTTCCTAAACAATATTCTTTTCAAAACGTAGATGATTATAAATGAGATTAAAAAATTAACTATTACTGTAAAGTTTATTTTGAAACTGATTAAGTTTACCCACCATTCAGAAATTGGCATTGATTGATTAAGATATTCTATAAGTCCATAACTTGAATTAGTAGTAACACTCTCCATAGATATAGTTGAGTTTTTTGGGTACCATTGAAAGTTATTTATACACGTCGCAGACAGTGGAAATAAAAAACACCCTGTTGTGAGGTAACCTTTTACCAACCAAGCTAAGAGAAATGGTAAAATTGGAAAAATAGAAAATGATATGTCTTTAATAGTTTTTATATTATTTCTATATATAAAAATGCATAAAATAATTAATAAATACCCTATGACAACGGAACTAAGTTTTAGTTGTATTAAAAAAAGCGAGATTAAAAATAATACAAATATATCAATTTTCTCTATTTTTCTATGTTTTAAAACTAATAAACAGGAGAGTCCAATCATGACCATCAACACAGCAACAGGCATATCTTGTTTAGTAACACCTTGAACGTATAAAAAACCATTTCTTCCGCCATTTATACCAACATTATCTAACAACGAATATGCTAATAACAAATACGATGCATATACCATTTCTTTATATCGAGTATTTTCTAAATTACTAATTAAATAAATGTAGAATGACTGAATAAAAATCAAAGTCATAAAGTGAATTAATATAAAACTTTTATCAATCCATAAAAAAGCAGACATGTATTCATAAATAGAAGACATTCCAAATGCCCAAAATATATTTACTGTGCCAATAATCATATTGGACTCACGCAGTAAATTTTGTTGGTTGAGATGGTAATATCCAGCATCATAGTGCCAATTAGTATCGTATAAACTAATAATTAAAATAGCGGGTATTACACCATAATAAAATAATGCTCGTAAATTAATAGTTGGTAAATTAAAACTTGAAAGACCAATAAAATTAGGAAGTAATAGAAGAATCACAATTAGTAATGTTAATGGGTTTTTTAAACCTACAAAATAATTTATTATTATAAGAACATTTCCTAATATTGCCATGCCAACAAGTGGAAAGTATATTTCTTGTCTAACAAACAAAATATTTTTTGAAGTTTTTTTATTATTTGAGATAAATTTATTTATTAATATAAGCACCCCTCTACCTAGAAAGTAAAAATAAAAAAATAGTAATAAATATTTAACTAGAAATAATAAATAATTTGAAATAAGATGAA
>CABXDM010000017.1 GCA_902510965.1 uncultured Candidatus Actinomarina sp. | reverse complement strand
ATACCTACTGTTGGATCAACATCAAAAGCAATGCCTGGAGCTGAAACAACTTCACCATCTAAAACTATTGCTAGTTTTCGCTTGTCTCCGTTTTCATTAGCTAATTTTTTGGTTAATTCTGTAAACAGACTTGCTGATTCATCTTTAAATTCAAGAGATACTATCCATTCGTTTTCAGGAAATACAGCAATAGCATCTGCTATGTCATTTCCAGTTAACTCTGCAGGTCCTAATTGATAAATTACTGGGTACCCAGAATTTACTGATAAGATATAAGATTCAAACTCTGGGTTATCCTCAAGAGATATGCCAATTACCTCATCGACACCAGTGATCCCCTCTTTGATTGCAGTAGAAACATTTTCTGGATCATCGGGATCAACTATTAGTTCAAGTGCAGGTGAATACCCTGTAGACATTGAAGAGTCTAGAACCGGCCTAAATGTTAAAAGTCCCGTTGTACCAAGTGCTTCAATAGCTCTCTCTTGATCAGTAACACCAGGTAATTGTACTAAAACAGAATTTTCTCCACTTATCGCAATTTCTGGTTCTTGAACGTCTCCGAATGCTTCTATTCTTGTTCTCATAATTTCAACTGCTTGCTCAATAAGTTCTTGATCTGTCCCCTCATCTGCAGTTAGGATAACCGAGATTCCACCCTGAAGGTCTAATCCTAATTTTGGAGATAAATTCTGGTAATAGACTAAAGAAAAAAGGGAAATAGAGATTAAAGGTAGGAATAAAATTTTAAACAACTTTTTCATTTCAAACCATCAATTTTTGCCTTGGAGATGACTAACTCACCTTTTTTAAGCACCAAAGTTACTGTATCTTCATCTAGTGAGACTACCCTGCCATGGATACCTGAATCGGTTATAACATTATTACCAATTTTAAGGTCTTTAAGCATTTGAGTATGTTTTTTATTGCGCCTTCTTTGAGGAACCCATAATATTGTGTAGAAAACGACTAAAACAATAACTAAAGGTAAAACACTTATCAATTCATTCATTTTATATATCTTTTCTTAAAATTTTCAAAATCTGATTCTAATATACTTTTCCTAGCTTCATCAAGCATAATCTCAGTCTGAATTAAATTATGAATTGTTAAATAAAGCCAAGCTGTTGTTTGTTCATTTTTAAGCAAGTGTTTTAGGAAAGCTCTTGAATAGTTTTTACATGTAAAACATGGACAGTAATCATCTATTGGTCTTGGATCAGAAGCAAATTTTTGATTCTTTATATTTATATAAGTATTTCCTGTTATTAGTTTTCCATGTCTAGCTAATCGAGCAGGCCAAACACAATCAAACATGTCTATTCCTTCTGAAATTAAATCTATAAGTCCTAAAGTATCTCCTAATCCCATTACATATCTAGGTTTTTCGAGTGGTAGAAAATCAGTAGTGAAATTTACTATAGATTTTCTATCTTCTCTAGATTCTCCTAAAGCAAGACCTCCAATTGCGTATCCGTCAAAATCTAAATTGACCATCGATAATGCTGACTTTTCACGATATTCTTCTACAAGTCCACCTTGTACAATCCCAAAAAGCGCTTGATTATTGTTATTGTGAACTTGCTTAGCTATTTTTGCCCAATGTTCCGTGGTTTGAATTGCTTCATTTTGCAAATAGTTATTTGCATCAATATCTACCACGTAGTCGAATATCATTGCGATATCGCTTCCTAGCAAATTTTGAGTCTTTATGGACAGTTCAGGTGTCATTAAGAAACTAGAGCCATCATATACATTTTTAAATTGAATTCCCGATTCAACCTTCTTAGTAGGTAAAGACCATCCTTGAAATCCTCCAGAATCTGAAAGAATTAACTTATCCCAATTCATAAATCTATGTAAACCACCAAGGTCATTTATAATTTCAGCACCAGGTCGAAGATATAAATGATATGTATTTGCTAGTAAAACAGTAGTTTTATCAAGCATTTCGTGTGGCGTCGACTTAAGTGCACCCTTAGTTGCAACTGGCATAAACGTAGGAGTTAATACATCTTTATTGTTAACGTTTAAAATACCTGCTCGAGCATTCCCATCAGTATTTATTATTTTAAAGTTAAGATTGCTCATCTATTTTAAATAATACTGCATCCCCAAAGCTTAAAAACTTTAGATTATTTTTTTGTGCATATTTATATAGTTTTTTCCATTCACTGCCATATATTGTTTGAACAATAGACAACAGACTACTTCTAGGCGCATGAAAATTTGTAATGAGAAAGTCTGGAATATTAAACTTGTAACCAGGTGTAATGAACAGATCTGTTTTTCCCTCATAGATACCTGAAGTAAATACAGTTTCAAGAGTTCGTAAAACAGTCGTGCCAACTGCTACAACCTTGTATCCGGTATCTTTTAAATTTAAAATTTCATTAAATTCATCTTCTGATACTTTATAAAACTCAGAATGTATTTCGTAATCCTCAATATTTTCTGTATGGATTTGTTTAAAAGTACCTAGATTTATATCCAAATTAAGAAAGAACACTTTATGTCCATTATTTTGTAACTCTGAAATCATATCTAAAGTAAAATGTAATCCAGCTGTAGATGTAGCGACAGAGAATCCACCTTCAGAGAACTCATTTTTATAGTCATCATATTTAGAAGAATCATCATTTATATAAGGGGGTAAGGGAACCTTGCCTAATTTTTCAATTAATTTCCTGACATCTCTTTTAAAATCTACAGTAAATATGCCTTCCAATTTGTCCAGTATGGAGACAGTGCCAATAGGAGTATCAATTATATCTGAGGGCTTCAAATTAGATGAAGTCTTTATCATTACCTCAGCAGTGTTAGCATCCAAGATATTTAATATAAAAAACTCAATTTTTCCTCCTGAATGACTTTTTGTTGTTTCAATCCTTACGTTGTGAATTGTAGATTTATTGAATACAAATACACTTTTATCCTCTAGTTCATTAAGAAATTTCTCAAAGGTTACTATCTCATTTGTTTCTGCAATTAGCAGTTTTGAATAAGAAGGATCTTTATATCTATATTGCGCAATACAAGACTCATCTAATACATATTCAAGATCTGAAGTTGGGGTTTTATGCAATTATTTTTGTAAAAGTTTTATAAATAATTCATAAGACATAGAAACGACTTCAGGAACTCCATCATTTGTACGACGTTCATTATTAGTTTTTCTTTTTAACTTTTTCCAAAACACAAGAGTTTTTTCATCTCCAGATTTACTTATAGCTTTATCTAATGTTTGATGAAGATTTAAGTTCATTCTAGATTTAGCTTCAATGAAAAATTCTTCATCATCAACAAAAAGCTGAATATCTCCTAAATCATTGGAACCCCCCTCAGCGAAGCGTTGAGCTTTCAAATTACTGACTTGGTTTAATCTATTAACTATGTTTGTCTCATAGTTTGTACCCTGTTTCTTAGCTTTGTTTACCATTAGGTAATTTTAACAATAATATTTAATTTATTGTGTTATCGAAGAGATTCTCATCAATATCAAAATTTGTATAAACATTTTGAATGTCATCGAGCTCTTCAAGCGCTTCAATAAGTTTTGAAATCGATTTAAATTGTTCTAAGTCAAGCATGATGAGAGATGTTGGTACATAAGCAACTTCGGCGTTTACACTTTTAAAATTATTAAGCTCGAATATTTCATTCATCTTTTTAAATTCTTGTGGTGTAAATTCTATGCTTACGCCAGAGGAATTTTCTGTAAAATCTAAACATGCATTTTCAATTGCTATATTGATAAGATCATCACTAGAGTCTTCAAACTGAAATATTGCTTTTCTTTCAAATAAATAATTAACACTACCAGGGGCTCCAGTTGACCCATTAAATTTAGAAAATGTTGACTTTACATCAGAAGATGTTCTATTTCTATTATCTGTAAGGCACTCAACAAGTACTGCTATACCGTGTGGGCCATATCCTTCATAAAAGATTTCTTCAAAGTCATCGCTATCTTGTTGTCCACTTAATCTTTTTAACGCTTTTTCAATATTATCATTTGGGACAGACATAGATTTAGCTTTTGAGATTGCTTGATAGAGAGATGCATTATTTGCTGGATCTGGTCCCCCATTTTTAGCTGCAACCTCTATAGATCTTATTAACTTTGCAAAAAGTTTACCTCTTTTTGCATCATTGGCTCCTTTTTTCCTTTTGATGGTTGACCATTTAGAGTGTCCCGACATTTGAACCTTTCAAGATAAAACTTTCTAACCACTCCAAATAATGTACATCATTTGTTAGTTCAGGATGAAAGCTCAATCCAACAACATTATTTTTTTGAATACCAACAACTTCATTGTCTAAAAAAGCTATCGGCTTAACATCCTCACCGTAAGCGATTATTTTAGGTGCTCTTATGAAGCAGTAGACACCAGTGAAGTCATGAAATTTAACTAAAGCCTCAAATGATTGATTTTGCCTACCATAACTATTCCTTTCAATACTACAGTCGATTGATTGCAACGTTTCTTTACCCATTACATTGTTTGTAGAAAGCAGTATTAATCCTGCACAGGTTCCTAGTGTTGGTATACCTGAATCTATTAATGTTTTAATATTCTCGAAGAGGTTATTTTCTTCTTCTATCTTCAACATTGCTGTTGATTCTCCACCAGGCAAAATGAGTGAATCTATTTTATTTAGATCCTCTGGTCTTTTTATAAGAATATAGTCTCTATTAATTTGTTTTAGAGCTGTAGCATGTTCGTGAAAACTACCTTGAAGAGCTAGGATTCCAGTTTTCAACTACCAACCTCTTTTGGCTAATTTCTCCGATTCATCAAGATCATCAATATTGATTCCCACCATTGCCTCACCGAGGTTTTTAGATACTTCAACTAAAACGGATGGATTGTTGTAATTTGTTGTTGCCACTACTATTGCTTCTGCTCTCTCGAGTGGGTCACCGCTCTTAAATATTCCTGAACCGACAAAGACGCCATCACATCCAAGTTGCATCATTAGAGCTGCATCTGCTGGTGTAGCTATGCCTCCAGCAGCAAAGTTAACAACAGGTAACTTTCCCAATTCTTTAATAGTTCTGACAACCTCATAGGGTGATCCTGTATTCTTAGCTATGGCCATAAGCTCATTATCATCAGCCATTGAGATTTTACTAATTCCTTTTGTCATGCTTCTCATGTGTCTAACGGCTTCAATTACATTACCTGTTCCAGCTTCACCCTTAGTTCTAATCATTGCTGCACCTTCACCAATTCTCCTGCACGCCTCACCAATATTTGTAGCTCCATTTACAAATGGAGTTTTAATTTCATGTTTACTTATGTGGTTTACATCATCAGCTGGTGTTAAAACTTCACTTTCATCTATAAAGTCAACACCTAATTCTTCAAGCATTTGTGCTTCTACGAAATGACCAATTCTAGCTTTTGCCATGACTGGTATAGATACTGTATCCATAACTTCTTGAATTACCTCTACAGATGACATTCTAGATACACCACCCTCAGCTCTGATATCTGCTGGTATTCTCTCAAGGGCCATAACCGCAACAGCACCTGATTTTTCTGCAATTTTTGCCTGTTCTGCGTTAACGACATCCATAATGACACCGCCTTTAAGCATTTCGGCTAATCCTTTTTTTACTTTAAATGTTGACTCAGTTTTCATAATACAATTTTAACTATATCTGTGTATAGAGTGAAATCCAAGAGGACATTACTTTATCTACGTAATATTTTTCAATATGTGTTTTTTGCTTATTGTAAATTGTCTGTATCTCATCTGAATCCAATTGTTCAACAGTTTGTTTAAGGTCCTCTAAATTATTGTTTTTAAAATAAACACCGCTATCACCAAGCAGATCCTTAAATGCTGAGATATCACTACAAACTGCTGTACAACCAGCACTTATAGCTTCAAGAATAGTAATTCCAAAACTTTCTCCGTGAGTGTTGACTGCTAGATATATAGATGATCCTTTTAAAACCTCATTTTTAATCTCATCATCTGGGTTTATAAATAATTCAATATTTGGTGAAAAAATATATTTATTTGTAATTGCACGAAAATTATAAGTTGAATTTTTTAATAGATTAGACAGCTGATAATAAAGTTTAAAATTTTTTCGTTTTTCATTTCTCCCTATGAAAAGTATATCTTGACTGTTGTTGAATTCTATATTGTTATCTTGGTTTGGTATTGCATTCGGTATAATTTTCACATCAAGGCCTGGAACCACATTTTTAGAGGCTTCATTACTCACAGCTGTTATCTTCGCTGCTTTTACCTCTTTTTTAATCAATATCTTCTGGATAAAACTCATCAACATTGATAGTGATGAGTGGTGTGTAATTAGAGTATTAGAATTAACTGGAAAACGCCAAAAAAATAGGGGTATAAAAGGTTCATGAATATGAATAATGTTAGCCCAGTTTAAACTTTCTTTTATAATTTTTCTTTTAGGCAATACCTTTATTGGGGCTATCGAACCATTAAAGGGTATCTTAATTGCCTTACCTATATTGAAGTCTGGTGAATCAGGACTCAAAACTTTCACATTAAACTCTTTTCCCTCTAAAGATGTTTTAATAAGATCAATTTGATTTTGAACTCCTCCAAAAAAGTTCATACTATATGGGGACACTAAGAGAATATTAATACTCATTAACCCAGACAGGTTGAATGGAATGCCATTGATTGATGTCTTTTGATATTAATCTTTCAAAAGATTTGGACAGTACCTTCATACCCTGTTGTATACTTTGGGCTTCATTATCAAAAAGGGGTACATAGAATGGTTTTTCAAAAATAAGCGTATATTTACCATCAATTTTAAGAAAAGCAGCTGGGATAATTGGAACTTCTGTTTTCAAGGCAAGTGCTACTGGACCTTTAGGGAAAGAGGCAATATCACCAAAAAACTCAACTCCAACACCATGCTTATTGATGGTTCTCTCCGAAAGTAGGCATACGTGTTTTCCATTATTTATCTTATCTTGAACCAAACTAAAAGTATTCTGTCCTTTGCCACCAATAATAATTTCGCATCCTAAATCCTCTCTTAAGGACTTAAACCAATGTAATACTTTTCGATTATTTAAGGGTTCGGCAACAGCAACAAGATCTAAACCTATAGATTTACCTACAGGAATAGCCATCTCCCAGTTACCTAAATGTGGTAGTGCAAAAATTAAACCTTTTTCGGAGTTCATTAGATTTTCGATGTAGTCAACATTTATTATCTCTACTTTATCCATAATATTTTGTTCGAAATTTTCTTTAGTTAACCAAAGTGTTTCAAGCCAATACTTTACATAATTAATTTTTACTTTTAACGGACTGTAATTTAAATCACTTTGATATTTAAATTTTGCTTTACGGATGTTGAGTCTATAGCTATTGCGAAATGAAAAAATATAATATAAAGGTCCTATCAGATAAGCAACAAGTAATATCGTAGAGAGGTTTAAGCCTTTCAGTACTAAATGAAGTGTTTTAATAATGTAAAATTGTATATTTTTCACTATAAGGCTTTATAAAGTTTGTAAAATCGTTGTCCAACTGTGGTCCATGTAAGTAGTGCAAATAAATATACGAAATTAAAAGAGAACTGAAAATACATGTAAAAGACAGCAAACAATACTCTTTCAGGACGTGCAGCTATACCAACCTTGTTGTCAATACCATGAACTTCCGACTTAGCACGTAAATAAGGAATCAAGCTTGATGATGTGACAATAGAAAAGATTATAAAGAGTTCTATATTTGAACTTACATAGTTAATACCAATTACAGCCCAAATAAATAGTTCACCTATTCTATCTATTGTTGAGTCAAGGAGGGCTCCCTTTTTGGAAGTTTTATTTAACGTTCTAGCTAAGGGTCCATCTAACCCATCTACAGCACTGCCAAGAAAGATTAATACAATGCCTAGGTTTTTATTATCTCCAAGAAAGAAAAGAGATCCTAGGATTACAACCAATATACCGATGACAGAAAGGACATTTGGTTGTATCTTTAACAGAATACAAAGTTTGATAAACGGTTTAGCAAACTGTTCGGATGCAGGTTTAAAATATTTTTCAAGCATTTTTAATAGGTTCTGTATATATTTCAGAAACTAATTCAGCTGTAGATGCATCTATTTCTATAATTGTTTTATTCGTAGGTGGATTGTTGTGATCATAAACAATAACAGTCCATACTGGTTTTAGAAAAAATAAATTTTTAACAAACTCAAAAGTTAAAGCTATCGAATAATATCCAATTGAGTGTGGAATATAGGTTGATACTGTTTGGATAACATGTGATTGCTTTACTTCAATTGTGTTGTTAATAAAAAGAATAAATAGTCCCGTGAATAACACAAGCACGGCACCGGCTGTGACACTCAACCAATCATTAAAGTAAAATATAAATTGGCTTATTAATGCTGTGATTATTAGCAAAAAACCATATGTTTTTCTACGTTGCGGATTGGGAATTATATAACTACCAACAGCTAGTGAGTTTAAATCTTCAGGGATAACCTGCTTATCTGCAGCTTCTTGTGAAATTTCTATTCTGTCAACCATTAGAATTCAAATTCTGGTTCTGCCACGTCATCAATAATAAAGTCCACTAATGACACGATATCTAAATTATTTTTGCTTTCGCTATTAAGAATATTTAAAGATCCCGTGTTGTTCGATAGGTCTTTTTCACCAATAATTAAAGTCAGTGGTATATTTTGTTTCTTCGCATCATGAATCTTCTCACCTAACCTTATGTTTCTATCATCAATTTCGAAACGTACACCAGATAATTTAGCAGTTATGTTCTTTACATAATCTGACACATCACCAATGGTAAGTATCTTTAACTGCGTAGGTGCTAACCATGACGGAAATTCTCCTGCATAATGTTCGATGAGAATTCCTGTAAATCTTTCAATTGAACCCAACAAGGCACGATGTATCATTACTGGTCTATCTTTTGAATTCTGGGTAGATACATACTCTAAATCAAAATTATCTGGTTGCGCAAAGTCGATTTGAATGGTTGATAATTGCCACCTTCTACCTATGGCATCTTTGACGTGAAGGTCGATTTTTGGTCCATAGAATGCACCCTCTCCCTCTGCAGTTACAAAGTCAATCCCCTCGTCTTCTAATGCGACTTCTAATGATCGAGTAGCTATGTTCCAATCCTCATCGTTCCCTATAGCTTTTTTAGGTTTAGTTGATAAATCTGCTTCAATATTTTTGAAACCAAAGGATTTAAGTAATGCAATTGAGAATCGAAGTAGATTGTTTACCTCAGAGTTAATTTGATCAAAAGTACAAAATATGTGCGCGTCATCTTGTGTAAAACCTCTTGCTCTAAGCAATCCATGTAAAACTCCTGTTTTTTCAAATCGGTAAACAGAACCGAGTTCGAACAATCTTATTGGCAATTCTTTATAGGAACGTAATTCACTCTTGTAGATTAGTATATGAAAAGGACAGTTCATTGGTTTCAGATAGTATTTATCGTCATTGTCCTTACTTTGCAAAGGTGGATACATTCCTTCCTCGTAATGTTCTAAATGACCCGAAGTTTCCCAGAGAACCGAGCGACCAATATGGGGTGTATTTACAAAATCATAACCATTATTAATATGAGCCTTCTTGCTATAATTTTCAATTGTATTTCTTAATAAGGCTCCGTTTGGTTTCCATAAAAATTGCCCGGGACCAAGTTCGTCTGCAGTTGTGAAAAGCTCTAACTGTTTACCTAGTTTCCTATGATCACGTTTCTCAGCTTCAACTCTACGTGTTAAAAACTGTTCAAGATCTTCTTTGTTGAACCAACTTGTTCCATATATTCTTTGAAGTTGAGAATTATTTTCATCTCCCCTCCAGTAAGCTCCACCTAGACGAGTAAGTTTAAAGTGTTTTATGAAACCTGTGTTCGGAACATGTGGGCCTCTGCACAAATCTATAAATTCATTATTTGAATATAAAGAAACTTCAGAATCTTCAACACCTTCTGATTCATCTGCACTATCAATTAATTCCATCTTGAATTGTTGATTCTTAAATAAATCCATTGCGTCGGGTTTTTTTTGAATAGATTTTACGAATAGTTGATTAGCTTTAGATAGTTTCAGCATTTCTTTTTCAATCTTTGGTAAATCAGCATCGCTAATATTTTCTTTAAAAAGAAAATCGTAATAAAAACCATCTTCTATATCTGGACCAACTCCATACAAGGTACCTGGGTAGAGGTTTAGGACTGCTTGAGCAAGAAGATGCGCAGACGAGTGCCTGAGTATAGATAAAGATTGTATGTCTTTTTTTGTAAGAATTTTAATTGAAGCGTTTTCTGTAATTACGTAAGACGTATCATAAAGTTTCCTATTTATCTCTATAGCTACAGCATCTTTACCTAATTTTGGACCTATATCAAAAGCAATTTCCTCACCAGTTATAGCTTTCTCGTACGTGCGTACGGATTCATCAGGTAATGTTATTTCAATATTCATTTGTTCTAATATTAGTGAAACTTAAGAACTATTATTTTTAACAACAAAAAACCTATAAGAATTTATGTTTTAATAGATTATGAAGAAAAAGGTTAAAATAGAGGTTCATTCTGATTTTATACAAATAAGCTTTAATGATGTTCTAAAAAAACATACAGTCATTTGTGAATTTGTTGGTTTAAATGTGTATCAATTAGTTCTAAATAAAATAACAGTAATTAATAGCAAAAATACACATGCAAACATAAGTTCAACGGAGTTAAGGAAAATAAATATTCACACATTGATAAAGAGATCTATAAAACTAATCAATGCATACATTGGTCTTGATAAGAAAAGTGTTCAAAATAAAATTAACTTTACTTATCAACCAGATCTAAATTATCGTAAATTACTAACAGAAGTACATAAAAACACTGAGAAGACAGATAGAAACACTTTTCTCGCTAAGTTTTCTTACGTATATATACAAACTTGTCTTTCTTATGAAACTAATATCACAACTGTTTTGGCAATCAAAACTGGTTACTCAAAAAGTTATATAAAAAATATAATTAAAGAGGCATTTCAAAAAGGTTATTTAAAATCATCCTCTAAAGGTATTTCAGGAGGACACCTGTCTAACAAGACAATTAACTGCTTGAAACAGTAACTCCTAAAATGACAACATCTTCAACTGGTTTATCACCTTCAGCTGTTTGCACAGAAGCTATTGCATCAATTACATCTAGACCATCAGTAACTTTGCCAAAAATTGTGTACTGGTAAGGTAATGGATAATCAACATGCATAATAAAAAACTGGCTACCGTTTGTATTTGGACCTGCATTAGCCATTGCTAATATACCCTTTTCATAAGGTTGTTGATTGTTGAGTTCGTCTTCAAAGGTGTAACCAGGAAATTTGCCATATTCTCCATGGCCAGTTCCACTAGGATCTCCACCTTGAATCATAAACCCAGAAATAACTCTGTGAAAAATTATGTTATCGTAATACCCATCATTTGAAAGGGATACAAAGTTATTAACCGTAACAGGTGCAGTATCGCTAAAAAACTCGACTGTTAGGTCTCCCATTGAAGTTTGTATTACAGCTGTATATGATTTATTCTGATCAATAATCATTTCTGGCATTGATGAATATACTTTTTCGTCACTCATTGTCGATTCTCCTTTATTATCTTGTACTGTAGTTTCGGTTATCTCCTCAACTTCATTAGAACCACAAGCGCTAATAAAAAGTGAGACAATCAAAAATCTATATATATTTTTTTTAAGCATCTAGATTACTTAACCTAACTTTAGAAATTGCACATAAATTATCACCATTATATATTTTAGCTTCCCATAGTTGAGATCGTTTCCCCAATTTAAGTGGCGAAGCTTTGCATTCCAATAGGCCTTCTTTAGCAGACTTTAAAAAGTCAGTGTTATTGTTCACTCCTACCCACGTACCTTCCTGAGTGAAGTACGCGGCATATGAAATAGCAGCTTCTGCCATTGAAGAATAGAGTCCACCATGCACTAGACCCATAGGTTGATGTAGATCTGAAGTTATTTTAATTTCTGTCCTGATGAAGTTTTCTTTTAGTTCGATAATTTTATGGCCATAAAGATCATCGAAGGTGCCTTCTCCAAATTGTATATCATTCATATTTTTCATATATCTTTTTTAACCTTTTTTCACCAACACCTAAAACAAACCAACAAATTCCTGTTGTAAGTGTAATTAGTGTAATTCCAGATAATACTAATGTGTAATAAAAAGAATCTGAAAAGTTTATATTGAGTAATCCATATATATAGATTGCGACTCCATAACCTGTTATAAATAGAGTTACAAACGAAAACCAACTGAATGAAGAACCCAAACCTGCAACTACAATCTTTTTTTCTTGTATCGGAAAAAAATAACTATTTTCAAGTTCATGAGCAATTAGGGTATTTTGACCGTTTTCTTTATTTATAGCCATTTCGAGGTACTGGCTAAAATTTCGTGAAAATATTAAATAATGTGCATGAAAAGAGAGAAGAACTGCACCGAAGAGTGATACAAAAGGAAGAATATAAAAAGTCAATTCATTTACAAATACAAGCATCGCTATCGTGATAATCATTATTAATCGTACATCCGTCAAAAACTGTTGATGATAATACCTATTCATCTGTCTCATTCTTATGAGTTGGTCATTGAGAACTTTTAAATTATCCATAGGTTAAAGTTTATATAAGATATGTTTAAATCAAAGTACACATTGTGGATAATTGCATTCTTGATTGTTACTTGCTTATATAATATTTTTTCAATTGTTCAGATTGAATTTAATACTGTTTCTCTTTATAGTTTCAAGAAATTTACAATTGAATGTGGAACTATTTATGATTTACTTTCAAATAATGTAGATTTCACAACTAATAAAAATCTGAGTATGAATAGATCGATTTGTGTCAATCAAGCTGTAGTTACCTTATCTACTTCAGTTCTCAGTATTATTTTTCTAACTTTTCTCTTTTCATACGCATATAAAATCTTTAAAACAAAAGATGATTACGAAGACATGAATATGCTTTTAGCCATATTGAGACGCAGGAATAAATAATCTCTATAATCATCTTATGAAAATTGGTGCTTTCATACCACAGGGATGGAGAATGGATTTATCCGGTATTTCTCCAGAAAATCAATGGGAAACAATTCTACAGTCTGCCGATAAGATAGAGAATCTCGGTTACGAATCAATTTGGGTATACGATCATTTTCATACAGTTCCAACTCCTACACAAGACCCTACATATGAATGCTGGTCTCTTATGGCTGCACTTTCTCAAAGAACATCTAAAGTTCGTCTTGGCCAGATGTGTACTTGTAATTCATATAGAAATCCATCATATCTAACAAAAGTGGCATCAACTATCGATGTAATGTCTGGAGGCCGTCTTGAATATGCAATTGGTGCAGGTTGGTATGACCAAGAATATGCGGCATATGGTTATGACTATCCTTCTGCTGGAATACGATTAAAAATGCTTGAAGAATCTTTGATCATTTATAAAAAAATGACAACTGAAGATCTTGCTACATTTAAAGGAGAGCACTACGAAATAAATGAGGCAATTAACCAACCTAAACCACTTCAAAAACCACATCCTCCCCTATGGGTCTGTGGTGGTGGAGAGAAAGTCACTCTTAAGTTATTAGCTAAATATGGTGATTATGGTAACTGGGATGTAGATGTTGAAGGTTTCATAAGCAAATCAGAAATACTAAAACAGCATTGTGAAAGGGAAAATCGTAATTATGAAGACGTTGGAAGAACGTTACATACGAATGTTATAATCGGAACCGATAAATCAGATTTAAATAATAAGTTGGAAAAAATAAGTAATGATACAGGTATACCTAAAGATATGTATCTTAAAAAACCACTGGTAGGTGTTAAGAATGAAGTTTTCGATAAAATAGATGAATTTGAATCACATGGCTGTGTCTATTTAATTTCCTACATAGCGGATATAGTCTGGGGCGATACCTTAGATATCTTAAAAGAAAAGCTCTAAAAATACGGAAGCCCCCAATGAAGAGGGCTTCCCAACAGGGCTGCGTATCACACTTAATTGAAACGCACTAATAGATTACCACGGTAGTTATTGAAAAGTAAAGTTATTTAGCCGAAACTAGGTGCTTTAGTGTTAGGTACAAGTGAAATCCAGACTTTACCCTTAGGAACGAAGAGTTCATTACCGTTCTTATCAACAATGTGAAAAGGATCAAGGTTGGATCCTCGTTTCCAAAAGACATCTAAAATTTTTCCTTGATGTAAAATAATAGCTCTACCATTTCCGACAGTCTTTACAGATGGTAATTGCAATGGATGAACATAAGGTTCGCAAAATAGGGCTATGACTGTTGTTGTGCTTATTTGCCCCTGATTACCATTTTCATCCATCCAGTTATGTACATTTCCTGATGAACTTCCTTTGTACGCGTCATAATATGTTCTTACATAATTACTACCATTCCATGTCCATTTTGTTTGTGTTTGGGATGAAAAAGTAAGATTTAAATATGTATTTGCTGACCAGTTTGAAACTATTGGATCGCCCCAAGCAAATAGTGGTTGTGGCGTAGTTGATTTTACATACCCTTTGGCAACAGCTAGAGACTTTAGCTTTTTAGTATCGGCATAAAGGTTGTGGGGAGCATTTCTGGTAGAAATTCTATAATATTCAGGTCTTCTATCTGTGATAACAGGAACACCCATATCTACAATCTCCGGAATTAATCCACCAGTTGCACCACTAGCTACAAGAACTCCCCCTAGTGGCCTTAGCACAGTTGGATCTGTAGGTCTTGCAGACCTTATCGGGCCATGATAAGTAGTATCACTTTGATAAAATATATTAATAAATCTCGTCATTCCACCTTCAACTAAAACTTCTACAACAGCATCTGCATTTTGTGGACCAGATTGAGGTCGTGCTCTAACGTTATTATCATTCTTTATACCTATGACAATGGAATTATTAGCATTAGGACTCATTGGCAATCCATTTACAGGTGAATTCACCCCTGGTGTATAGTTTTGTGTAGAAACAGGTCCTATAGATGTATAGACTTTCTCTTTTGACAGTGACCATCTTGCTTGAAGATATGAATCCAATTCGTTCTGAGAATTAACTTGAGCAGTTTTTCCGAATCTGTAAACGAACACAGGATAAAAGCATGGATCTGGAACCCAGACGTCCATTGTGTTTATATAACCTTCAATACAGTTCTCATTGGGATTATAGTTAATAAGATCAATTGCAGAGCTGGATGACGAAGCTGCAATTACTGGTGACTGAACTTCTGAAGCATTTTCTGTATTTATATCCGTGTTTTGAACATATGCTGCCTCTCCTAAACTCAGTGCTTTATCTGTTTTTTCACCAACAACACCATCGGAGACTAAACCAGCCTTATTTTGAAAAGCTTTGATAGCTCTTTGTGTACCCGGTCCATTTAAACCATCAATGCTTCCTGTATATAGCCCTAATTCTTTGAGAATTCTTTGATTAGACTCAATTTCTTCGGAATACTGCTGGTTTTTGTTATTTTCTTCAATGTTTAGATTGAGAACATTACTTCTGATATTTACTCTGTCTAGTAATCTTAAGCAAGTTTCAGGACCTAAAATACCATCAATAATAAGTCCATTTTTGTTTTGAAATGTACGTAAGGCAGCTTTAGATTCAGAACCTATCTTTCCATCAATTTTTCCTTCATAATAATTATAAGACTTAAGAACAATTTGCAACATATATTCATTACGTACAGGATGAGTTGATAATTCGTCGACGCATGAATAATCCGAGATATTATAGGATGTACTAGTTAAAAGAATCGAGAATAAAACCGAAGCTAGCAACTAGCTATTCGTCCAGGTTACTTCACCATTAGTAGGAACAATATGAACCCATTGTGAGCTGGGAGGCACAAAGATAGCATTTTGATCTGAGTCAGTGAATGTAAATGGCTGTGTTATATCGTTTCTTCTCCAGGTACCTTCAATTACTTTTCCATCACTAAACACTGTTACTGGACCAACACCTACAGTTAAGATACTGGGTAATGTAGTATTTTCGTCATTATAAAGTGGTCCTTGAATGACTACTATAGTTTGGGTTTTTAATATGTCAGTATAATTCCCATCTTGCGTGATAAAATTATGAGCAACTGCTTCTTTATTAGGTGCATATCCATCAATAATGAAACGTTCATAAGTAGTTTCACCCAGTTTCCAAATAACTGTTGTAAACTCGCTATATTTAATAGTGATTCTTGCTGCACCTTCTTCCCAATTAGTTTGATCATTTCCAAAAGAGTATAGAGGTTCAGGTCCTGGTTGAAGGAAGTAATAGCCCTTATCATTTATGACACTTCTAACTAACTCTGTATCTGCATAAAGGTTATGCGGTGCGTTGCGATTAGAAATTCTAAACATAGCTGGTGCCCCAGTTTCTTCTAATACAGGTACTCCTGATTGCCTTATGGTTGGTATTAAACCTCCAGTTGCACCTGAAACTACAAGTGTGCCTCCGTAAGGCCTAATTACAGTTGGATCTGTAGGCCGTGCTGATCTAACTGGACCCAAATAAGATGATGAGTTATCTAGGAAAAATGCTAAAAAACGTGTCATACCACCTTCAACTAACAATTCATACACTGCATCTGCTTCTTGAAGACCAGATTGTGGTCTGGCATTTATGTTGTTATCTATTTTAAATGCAATTACTCTCCTTGGTCTTTTGAGCCAAAGTTCAGGTGCTATCTCTAACCCAGTAAGAGCTGACATTCTTTCAATATCAAATATATACTCTTCAACTATGGGGGTATTATCTTCTGGTGTATTTACTGAAGTTGTATTAGTCGAATCTTCTGATGTGACATTAGTTGAGGTTGTTGGCACCTGATCATCTGCTACTTCAGTTTCTGAGGAACAAGCTATTAGTGATAATAAAAGAAGTACTATGTATATTTTTTTCATCTGTACTTATATTAGCGCTGAAAAAATTAACTTTATCAGATTTAATTTTGAATTATCAATCTGATAATATGTAAGCCGTTTAAATACTTTTGTACCTTTTCTATTAGAAGTGAACCATACAGGATCGATAAAAGGTAGTTTAAATTTAGAATACAGTACACCTTTAAGAGGCGATTCAAAAAAATAAGCATTGTGAACATATCCCTGTCCACTTTGAATATCAGAGTCTTTGTTCCCAGGGAATCCACCCCAAGGCATGGTTGGGATAATAAATCCTAATGCAGGCCACTCATTTATGGCTACAGTCCCATAATTGAGTTTTTCAGTGTATTTACTTGTATGAATTTTATTTTTTTTATTATTATGACCTTTAATTAATACAGCAGCACCTAAATTTCCCCAAACTTGATTATTAACATAGTCAATTGATTTTTCTACAAAATCTGATTCATCAGAGTATTCGATGTATTTAAAAAATAACGTTGATGACCATACTTCATTTTGCTCAAAAAAGTCATTGAGTTCTAAATCCTTTGTAAGATGTGGTGTAGAACAAGTTAAGTCATTTTCTTGTGTAATGTGTTCTGATTCTTTTAATAAATTAAGAGTTTCACTACTTTTCGGATAGTAAGCAAGTCGATCTTTTTCTTTTGATAGTTGATTTTTTATCGCCGATACTAACTTGTTGGTATGTTTCCAATCTTTTGGTAGAACAACTACTTGTGCAGCAATACAATTGAAACCATTGTTATTTAGTTTCGCAGTTACTATTTTTCGGGCCTGGTATTTTATTTCAGAGGAAGACCATGTTCCTGGATGAATGATAAATGGTGTTACGTTACCTAGTTCTGTAGTAAATGGTTTTTTGTTAACTTTAGAAAGTGTTTTTTTGCCTTTATCTTTTTCTTTTAATGTTGAACCATAGACAATATTTTCATAAGTTATATCAGAACCAGTGAGGTGCATATTCGTTATGCCTGTATGTTGAGTCATATAACTTGAGACATCAACATTACCTGTGGTTACAATCATAAATCCCTTGTTTATGAAGTTTTCGAATACTTGTTCAAAAACTGGCTTTAAGTATTCATTTACTGGGTTTAACTTCAGAAGAACACAGTGTCTATTAACTACCATGTCAAAAATTGTGTCAAGTAAAGGGATTGAGGATACGTTGCCAGCACCAAGAATCAATGTTATACCTTTTTTAAAGCCAAACCTATTTCCAAATCCTCTAGCATTTAATATATCAGCATTAGACATATTTTTATGAAAATGAACTTCTGCCTCGACGAAAGGGAATAAAATTTTCTCAATACTTTTATTTGGAAAAACGTGAATTTTGTTTTGATCTATATCTTCTTCGGAAATTGTTGAGCTGTCTGATCTTAAATACTCAATATAGTATTGGAGTGCTATTGTCGAGGCAAATGGACCACCTAGCCATTCTTCACCCTCTGCAATTGTGTCTTTTATGCCCTTATTGTCAGCACCAATAGTTGCCCAGAAATATGCAATATTTTTAATATTTTGAATTGATTCCTCAAACATAATTGCAAGTGCTTCATTTGATAATTCAGAAAATGATTTCGAGTTTAGACGAAGTGTGGAAATGTACCTATCTACATCTAATGTTGAAACTGTCATAATGACAGTCTATTCAGTTAATTCAAGAAGTTCAAAATCTCCCCAATGAACAGTAAGGTGTTTTGCAGGTATTAATTCATTTGGTCGACCTACTGGAAGGTTTTTTGGATAATCTGTAAGGTTTACACCTGGCGCACAAAGTTCTTCGATAATATGTTGAATACTTTCTGCTAAGTCGTCCAAAGTTTCTACAGTTTGTGTTTCAGTTGGTTCAAACATTAATGCCTCTTCAACTATGAGTGGAAAATAAATTGTCGGTGAATGAAAGCCTTTATCTAATAAAGCTTTTCCAACATCATAGGCTTTAATTTTATGAGATTTCTTTAAATCTTTCACTGTAGCCACAAATTCATGCATGCATGGTTCGTTATAAGCAAGAGGGAGATATTTTGATACTTTTGAACTCAAGTATCTTGCATTTAATACCGCATAAGAACCTAATGTATCTAATCCCTCTTTACCTAAAAGTTTCATATATACAAGTGCGCGTAGAGCAACTAAAAAATTACCATGATAACCGTGCATACGGCCA
>CABXDM010000016.1 GCA_902510965.1 uncultured Candidatus Actinomarina sp. | reverse complement strand
ATAAAAAAGTTACAATTATAAATTCAACACACGATCCTGAAAATTTTGAAAATGTTGATAATCATTTAAAAATAGAAATAGTTGATGAGCAAAGGAAGCTATTTATTAATTAAATCGATATAATCCTGGAGTTCAACATCCAGACTTTTCTCCAAAGAATATGTGTTAACGACAAAATTTCTTGCATTCATAGATAATTTCTTAAATTCATTATTATTTTCATTCAAATAGATTATCCATTTATTTAAAGATTCTTTCTCATTTTCTAAGATGACACCAGTAATTTTATGGTCTACAACTTCCATTATATTCTGACTTTTTAGAACCAGTGGCACACAACCCTGAGACATTGCTTCCAATAGTGTTTTAGGGTGTCCTTCAAATTTTGAATAGAGAATATAGAACTTATATTCTCTATATTTTTCAAGAAGCATATTGTGATCTAAAGTTCCTAAAAAATTAATTTCTACATTGTTCTCTTTACCAAAATCTAAAATACTCTTTTTTAATTTCCCTTCGCCAACAATGTCTAGACCTAATTCAGTACCTGAAAGATTTTTAATTACGCTCTGGTAATTTTTCTGGTCTTCTAGCCTACCAACCATAAGTATCCGTTCTTTTTTTCTACCTATAATATCTTTCATTTCTTTGGGAACATTTACCCAGTTAGGTCTTAATTCAATTGTTTTATTTTTGATTAAACTAAAATTTTTATTTAAGTTACTCAAATCGTTTGCTGAAGATACAAAATATTTATCTGAAAATAATAGAGAAAATAAAGTTAATAAATAGTTGAACAAAATTTTCAGCACAGACTTGTTTTCTTTCACTGAAAAATCTAGCAAGTCGTATCCAGTTCTTATTATTAATGGCTTTTTTAGTAATAACTTCAAAATTATTGGTATCCAGGAACCCATTAGTTGATTAGTTTTCATTAGGTCAATATTTTTTAATTCTTTTTTTACTCTAAAAGGGATAAATAGAGATTGGATAAATTTCACAATCTTGTTTTTCGATTTCAAATATTTTCCTACTGGAATAACTTTAATCTTTTTAAATTCACTCAAAATTTCAATATCTTCATCACTACCATAGGTAATGAAAGTGAATTCTATATCAGCCTTACTTAAAATTTGTTTATACAATTCAATTTCACGAGATAAAAGTCCAGAAACTAACCAGTCTTTGGCAGATATTTCATATGTAAAAAAAAGAGCTATATGCATCGAGTTAATATTAATCTAGATATAGTGATTTTAAATAAATAATGAAGAAAATATTAGTAATACATAATAAATATAGGCTTACTGGCGGTGAAGATATAGCTGTGAGTAATGAAATAGCACTTCTAAAACAAAAATTTGAAGTAAAAGTTTTATTTTTTGACAATACGATAAAGAACTATTTAAAACAAATATTTTGGTTTTTGCTAAATTCAAACACAGATAGTAATAAGCAAGTAAAAAAAATATTAAAAGATTTTTCGCCAGACATAGCTTACGTCCACAATACTTGGTTTAAAGGTTCATTGGGAATATTTAGAATTCTAAAAGAATCAAATATTTCCACAGTACTGAAGCTACATAATTTCCGATATTATTGTACAAAATCATACACCACGAAAAATCATCTAATTAACAATCACCCTTGTCAAGCTTGTGGCTTGAATAAAAATCAACTCGGACTTTTTAATAAATACTTTCAAAATTCATGGCTGCAATCATTGATAGTAAATAGGTATGGAAAAAAGTATTTTAAAATCATCAAAGAACAAAATATTACAATCTTAGTTTTAACAAAGTTTCATAAAAAATTCTTAATTGAACTAGGAATTGAAAACCAAAGAATTAAGGTATTGCCAAATTATATTAGTGTTCCAGAAAAAAAGGGTGAAAGGATAGTTGAGGACTTTCTGGTTTATGCTGGTAGAATTTCACCAGAAAAAGGAGTCGAGGAACTTATTAATGCTTTTAATAATATTGAGAATAATAAATCTGTATTGAAAATAATTGGTGTTGGCCCTAGTTATGAAGATTTTAAAAAGAAATATGCCTCTGAAAAAATTGTATTTTTAGGACAAGTACCAAACCTTCAAGTTATTGATTCTATATCAAAATCAAAAGGAGTTGTTACTGCAACCAAATTATTTGAAGGACAACCAACTCTTCTTTGCGAAGCATCTAGTTTAGGCATAACATCAGTTTTTCCAAAAACTGGAGGTATAGCTGAGTTCTATCCACCAAATTACTCCTTTTCATTTGAACAATTTAATTATGATGATTTACAGAAGAAATTAGAGTTATTACTCAGTGGTAATCAACTAAAGGAACAGGGAATTTCAAATAAATTGTACATTTCAAAATATCTCAACGAACAAGGGTTATTAGATGAATTTGAAAAGATTGTAATCGGTTCAAATGGATAATAAAGTTTCCGTAATTATGAGTATCTATAACAATGAAAAAACTATAGAAAAAGCAATACTTAGTATTTTAAGCCAAAGCTATGAAAATATTGAGCTGAATGTTATTGATGATTTTTCTAATGACCAAAGCTATGCAATATGTAAGGAAATTGCTTTAAAACATAAAAATATTAATGTTTATCAAAATGAAATAAATTTAGGGCTTACAAAATCTTTAAATATTTTAATTAGTAAATCAACAGGACAATTTATTGCTCGACAAGATGGTGACGATTACAGCCATGTAGATAGGATCCATCAACAAATAAACTTAATTGAATCAAGAAATTTTGATGTTGTGAGTACAAGAGCTTATATTATGGATTCAAAAAAAGTTATCCCTAATTATTCATATTATCTGCCTTTAAAACAGATTATAAAATATAAAAATCCATTCATACATGGAACTCTCTTAATAAAAAAAGATGTCCTAGATAAGCTAGGGGGATATGATCATAGGTTTAGGTATTCTCAAGACTATAAATTAATGACTGATCTTCTTAATTACGGATACAAAGTATCAATGATTAAGGAACCGCTTTATTACTTAAATATGAATAATAATATTTCAAACAAATATAAAAAAGAACAAAAATATTACGCAGATTGTGTCAGAAATAATTTGGATCCTGTAAAAATATGAAAGTATATTTAAATAGCGCAAATGAATCATGGGTTGTTGATAGATTCAGAGAAGAATGGGTATCCAATAATGAATTTATCACCACTGATAATATTAAAGAGGCCGACATCATATGGGTAATTGCACCATGGACTTGGAAAAAAATTCCTAAAAGGTATTTAAAAAGTAAGATCGTTGTCTGCACAATACACCACATTGATATGTCTAAATTTGACAGTAAAGAGAAGAAAAATTTTTATAAAAGGGATAACTTTGTAAATTTCTATCATGCTATTTCATCAAAAACTGAAGAGCAATTAGAGAAATTAGTGTCTCAGAGAATTTTCACTATACCATTCTGGGTTAATCAGAACATTTTCTATGAAATGAAAAATAAAAAAATGTTGAAAAAAAAGTATAACATTCCTGAAGACTCTTTTTTAGTTGGATCTTTTCAAAGAGACACTGAAGGTAAAGACCTTACTTCACCAAAACTTTCAAAGGGACCAGATCAATTTATGAGAATCATGCAACATTATAAAGAACAATACCCAAATTTAAGAGTTCTCTTAACTGGAAAAAGAAGACAATATTTAATGCAAAGTTTAAAGGATTCGAATGTACCATTTAATTTTTTTGAAATGACAACATTTGCTGAGCTGAATGAATTATATAATTGTTTAGATTTGTATTTAGTTACATCAAGAGTTGAGGGTGGTCCACAGGCACTTGTTGAGTGTGGTTTGACAAAAACACCCCTTATATCCACAGATGTAGGTTTAGCATCTTATATATTGGATAAAAGTTCAATATTTAGTATGGATAATTACCAACAAGCTCAACCCAATACCTTAAAAGCATACGAAAACTCTTCCAAGCTTATAATCCCTGGATGGTTTAACAAGTATAAATCTATGTTCGAAGAAATTTTATGAAAATAAGTATTGGAACGAATATTAAAGAAGGACCTTGGGGTGGAGGGAATTTATTTGCAATTAATCTTACCCAATATTTAAAGAAAAAAGGACATACTGTTATTAATCATTTAGACCACGAGGATATTGATTTGATACTTTTAACAGAGCCAAGAAAAACTTCAGAATCTTCTGCTTTTACTCACATGGATATCTTTAAATATCAAAAGCTCGTCAATCGAAACGTACTCGTTGTTCACAGAGTAAATGAGTGTGACGAAAGAAAAAAAACTAATTTTGTAAACAAATACCTAATAGAAGCCAATAGGGTTGCTGATTCAACAGTATTTGTTAGCACATGGTTAAAAAATTTATTTATCAATCAAGGACTTAAAAATCATAATTTACGAGTTATTTTAAGTGGAGCAAATGCTGAATTATTTAATAGTGAAAATACTGATGTTTGGACTGCGGAGAAGCCATTAAAGATAGTAACTCATCACTGGGGAGCAAATTGGAACAAAGGTTTTGCAATCTATAAAAAATTAGATGAACTTTTGTCAAAAAGTGAATATAAAGAGAAATTAGAATTTACATATATTGGGAATCTTCCTTCAAAGTTTAAATTTCAAAATTCATCAGTCGTTAACCCACTTTCAGGAAAAGCTTTAGCAAATGAGGTTAAGAATCACCATGCATATTTAACTGGCTCACTTAATGAACCATCTGGAAACCATCATATTGAAGGTGCGCAGTGTGGTTTACCTATCTTGTATATAGATAGTGGGGGAATACCTGAGTATTGTGAAAATTATGGGTTAAAGTTTACAGAAGATAATTTTGAAAATATTTTACAAGAATTTATTATAAACTTCTCAAAGTTAAAAAGCAATATGCATACCTATCCTCATGATTCAGATCAAATGTGTTCAGAATATGAAAATTTGTTCATAAAATTATTAGAATCTAGAGAACAAATTGTGAAAGTTCGAAAAACACCCTATAGAATTAACATATTAGATCAGATAATTTATTTAATATCAAGGAAACTTAATTTAGAATTTAAAAAGTTCAAAGTACGGTTCTCTAAATAACCTGAAGAATTAAAATAAAAATATGAGGTTAAAAAATCTTTTATCATTAAATAACATAACAGCCATAGTCAAAATTTCTTTTTTAATCTTTTTATTTCTTATTATGTTGTTTAACAGATCATTTGTTGGTCTATACATATTTGGTTTCAGATTAGGAGAGTTGCTAACTGGTGTAGGCTTACTCTTCGCTGTAATATTTCTCTTGGCTCCAAAAAAATATCTTTCAGATTTTTACTTTAATAATTTACAGTTTTACTCACAAAAGCTGATATTCATTTCATTTTTTGTTGTCACTTTTTTAAATGAGGGAAGCTTATTAAACGCGTATACATACAAATCAAGTTCATATATTTGGACAATATCATTTCTTTTTTTTGGTGTAATTTATAAATTTAATTCTTGGATTAAAGCAGAAGATATATTAACTTATTTTTTCATTATTCCATTCATTACGTATATATTTTCATCCGGTAACTATCCGAATGTTATGATTGATTTTTTTAAAGTAAATTCCGATAAATTCCAATTTTTAAAACCATCGGATCTATTCATTGGCTATGCGGCACTTAATTTTTTAATGAAATTTATTATTAGGTCACAAAATAGACGTTTTCTATATTTTCTAGTGACCAGTTTTACTCTTTTACCCTTGCTGCTTTTTTCTAGCCGAGGTTCTTTTTTAGGAGTCGTAATTTATATGTGTTTTGAAATAATTTATTCGAGAAGATTTATTGTAAATAATAAAACAAGGGTGATTATCTATCTATTAGTAAGTTCTTTATTTTTTATATTTTCAACTCTTAGAATCGACAAAGCAGAGGAATTAAATAGGCCTACCGTTGAAAAACTAATTCAAGTTGCAACTCCAGGGGCAATTTCAGATAGTCTTACCTCATTAGCTCAAGAAAAAGAAACAGTAACTGTACTATTTTCCTTTTATTGGCATTACGGAAGGCTGGAGTCAACGGATCCTACAACTAATTGGAGATTGGACATTTGGCAAGATATTACCCATGACATGATTGATGAAGGAATAGTTTTTAAAGGTTACGGTTATAATGAAATTTTTCCAGCTATGTTAGACCCTACAGCTCCTGGAAGATTAGGTAGAGATGGCTTGAATGAAAATGTTCATAATTATTTTGTGAACATATTTGCTAGGGGTGGAATATTTCAACTAATACTATTTATACTTTTTCATATAGGGTTAATAAAATACTGGAAAGATAAGAATCAAAATTATCAAATTTTGATGTATGTTGTTCCTTCATTTATTGTTTCATCCTTAGATATAACAATGGAAGGGGTTCAGTATCCTCTAATTTATTATTTTTTCCTTTATTACTTCTTAAAAAACTCTACTAAAGTCAAAGTTATTGAATTATATGGTTAAAAAACTCTAACATGAAAAAAGCATTTATTACAGGTGTAACTGGTCAAGATGGTCACTATTTATCAAAACTACTACTTGAAAAAGATTACGAAGTTCATGGAACAATTAGAAGGTCATCATCAATAAACACGGGTCGAATTGATCCATTAATTTCAAAGTATCAAAATACAAAACAGTTAAATCTTTACTACTCTGATTTACTTGATTCTTCATCTTTAAATATGCTTATAAATAAAATACAGCCAGATGAAACATATAACCTTGCAGCACAATCACATGTAGCAGTATCCTTTAAGAATCCTGTATTTACAACTCAAACAGGTACATTAGGGCCTCTTTCATTACTTGAAGCAGTAAGAAATTCTGATAAAGAAATCAAATATTATCAAGCCTCATCTTCGGAAATGTATGGCGGTCAGATGAAGGGAAAGCTAAATGAAGAATCACTTCTTGATCCTAAAAGCCCATATGCAGCAGCAAAAGTTTTTGCACATCATATGACCTCGATTTATAGAGATTCTTATTCATTATTTTGTTCAAACGGGATTCTGTTCAATCATGAATCACCACACAGAGGTGAAACCTTCGTAACAAGAAAAATAACAAGGGCTGCTACTCGAATAAAATTAGGTTTACAAAATAAGCTTACATTAGGCAATCTTGAAGCAAGTAGAGATTGGGGTTTTGCGGGTGATTATGTAGAAGCTATGTGGATGATGCTTCAACATGACACACCTGATGATTGGGTAATAGCTACAGGCGAAACATACACAGTAAGACAATTTTTAGAAACAACTTTTAAAAAATTAGATTTAGATTGGGAAGAATATGTACAAACATCTGATAAATATTTGAGGCCAAATGAGGTCGAACATCTCTTGGGAGACCCTACAAAAGCTAAAGAGGAATTAGGCTGGGAGCCTAAAACAAGTTTTGATTCTTTAGTTGAGATGATGATTGAAAGTGATTTAAATTTAGCTAAAAGAGAAAAGGTTTTGGTAGCAGAGAGATTACTCGAGCCAACATGGGAAAATCCGACTAGCTAGTTATTTTCTAAAAACCAGGAATATGTAATCTTTAAGCCTTCATCAAGATCTATAGATGGTTCCCAACCTAGGTTGTTTATTTTCTGTGAGTCAATCAATTTTCTTGGGTTCCCATCAGGCATTGATGTATCAAAAATTAATTCACCTTGATAGTCAATAACCTTTTTAATTTTTTCTGCTAAATTTTTAATTGTAATTTCGTTTCCGCTACCAACATTTAGTAAATCAGTTTCAACTTTTTTATCGATTAGAAATTCTACAGCTTTTGAGAGGTCGTCTACAAACAAGAACTCTCTAAGTGGTTCTCCTGTACCCCAGATCTTAAAACTTTCAGCATTTGTAATCTTTGATTTATGCATCCTTTTTATTAAACCAGGTATAACATGGCTATCTTTTTCTGAAAAATTATCATTTGGGCCATATAAATTTGTAGGCATCAAGTTTATTACATCATTTCCATACTGGATATTGAGCGATCTACCAATTTCGATACCGGCAATTTTAGCAATTGCATAAGGAGAGTTTGTCGGTTCCAGTTTTCCCGTTAAAAAACTGTCTTCTGAAATAGGATTATTAGCATTTAATGGGTAAATACAACTACTTCCAAGGTTAACTATTTTTACTTCAGGGTTATCCATACAAGCTTGAAAAACATTCATATTTATTTTAAGATTTTGAATTATAAATTCCATACGTTGGGTGTTATTTGCGTTTATTCCACCTACTTTTGCAGCCGAATTTACAATTACATCTGGTCTAAATGAATTGATTAAAGATTGAGTGTCTTCTAAAGAGAATAAATCTGCATCTTTCCTAGTTGAGGCAAAAACTTCTTGAACCTTTTGTGATTTACCAAGAACTCTATCAAGAGAAGATCCAACTAAACCATTTCCGCCAAGTATTAAAACTTTCATTCAAAACCCAATATAGACCACTTTCTTTTTAATTTAATAAAGACGTATAAATAATTTATGCCATTTAAAATAAACTATATGAAACTCGAGTTACCATATTTAATTAATATTCCACCTTTTATGCTAAAAGGTCTAGAAGGTAAAAAAATTCCCTTTCTCACGAAAGTTTATCTCTTGCTTAAAGGAAAAATGGTATCTCTAATTATAAAAAAAACAAAAGGACGTATGTTTTGTTTATTCATGAATTTGCTTTTTAAAAATGATGGAGATATTAAATTAATAAATGGTCTGTATCAGAAGACTTTAAAAAATAAGAAGCATATTTACTTTCCAAATAAAAGAATACTTAGGGTTCTACGTGATTCAGATTCACACTTTGAAAGACTTCTAAGTTCTTATAGCTTGGATCACATTGAATTTTTTGATGGAGATGTAGTTATTGACTGTGGAGCAAATGTTGGCGAACTATATTTGGCTTTAAGTCGAGATAGTAACAATTTGAAATATTATGCATTTGAACCAGACAAAAAGGCATATGAATGTTGCATTTTAAATACTAACAAAAATAGTATTATTCAAAACATTGGTCTTTCTAATAAAAGTGAGAGCATAGACTTTTATATGGATTCAATGGGTGGAAACTCTTCCGCTGTTGATTTTGGTGAAAATGAAAAAGTTACTGTACCTGTAGAAAAATTAGACAATATTAAGACAGAAAATAATATTAAGTTATTAAAAGTTGAAGCTGAAGGGTTTGAGCCTGAAGTGCTAGAAGGTGCAGTAGACACCTTAAAAAAAGTACAGTATGTCGCAGTTGATTTCGGTCCTGAGAGAGGGTACGAGCAAAAAGATACAATAATAGAAGTAAATAATTTTTTATTAGAAAATAATTTTCAATTAATAAAGTTTGAAATAAATAGGATTACTGGCTTATATGTAAAAGTCGACAAATGAAGATACTTAATCTTTCAAAATTAGCTAAAAATAGTAACAAGAATTTTCTTAATGATTTAATACACAATAATGAAAGTTTCCATTTTTTACCAGTACAAGAAGGAATTACTCCACAGGGTAAAAAGCTAAAATTAGGATTTTCAGTTTATTCGTTAAAAATGTTTTATATGACAGGTGAGTGGGATATTCTTGAGAAAACAAAGCAGTCTGAATGGATAAAATTTATAAATAGTTTTCAGAGTACAAATAAATTATTTCCAGAAAATTCTTATATTGATAATGAATATCTAAATTATTTTAAAAAAAACAGAGTAAGAATAATGGTCAAAGACTCAGCTAAAAGACTTCTAAATGTTGTGAATGATAAGAATTATGAATTAAATTCTAGGTATATTCAAAATTCAGTAAGAGCCGAAACTAAACAATGCATTGCTACCCTAAGTCAAGTAGGTCAAATAGCATCTCAACCCTATTTAGACTTTCCAAAAAAAGATCTAGCTATATTTTTAGATAATTTTGATTGGACTCAGCCATGGGGAGCAGGAGCCCAATTTTCTGGATTATCAGTATTTATAAGTACTCAAATAAATGATAAAAAAGAATCAGATCATCTTTTAGACATGATGTCTGATTTTATTATAAAAAAAGTGAATTCAAACGATGGGGCATATTATGTAGGAAATCAGCCTTCAAAATCTCAGGCAATTAATGGTGCAATGAAAGTACTAACGGGTTTGGATTGGTTAGGAATAAATATCCATTATCCAAAGAAACTGATTGACCTATGTTTAAACACCGTTCCCAGTAGTGAAGGCTGTGACTTGGTGGATATTGTATATGTTTTATACAGGTGTTCACTCGAAACTGACTACAAAAAGAGTGAGATAGTAGCTTATTTGGAAAATCTTGAGTCGCTAATTTCATCGCATTTTTATGAGGATCAAGGTGGGTTTTCCTATTTTACAAATAGAAGCCAACAAAATTATTATGGTGTAAAAATTTCTAATGGGCATGATGCTCCTGACATTCATGGAACAATATTGTTGACATGGGCACTAGCAATGATTCATGAGCTAATCAGTCCAGCTGATAATCCATGGAAAATTATAAAACCTTAAACCAAGTAACGGTCTTTGTAACCTTTTAGGTATTGTTTTAAATAACGCTTCGTTTTATTCTGCAATCCAAAAGCAGAATATCCAAACTGTTCCTGTTTTAAATTTTGTAATTTACTAGATATGAATTTTGGATGTTTTCCCATAGAAATTTTGTTTGTGTGAAATGCATATCTTTTTTTTATCATAATAAACCATGCCTCAAAAGCCTCTTCTTCACTAGGACCACCTCTATCTCCCCAATCTTTAAATTGGCTGTACCATGCTCTAGCAAATCTTGCTCTATCTTCTGAAATAGTAGATTTTGTCCTAAACATAGAATCGTATTGATAGACAGGAATATTGTAACTGGGCACACTCGTATTTAGTATCTGGGCGTTGTTTATTGTTGGCATACATAAATCACCACCACCATTAAGTTTTATATTAGGAAAATATTTTTTGTTTAAAGCAATACACAACTTTGTTTTAACTTGAAAACGATCCGGTGTAAAAAACTGATATTGAGGAAATGCTATAGATGGGGAGTCTATATTTTTTTTAAGAACTTGTTTCAACTTAGTAAAATCATTTTCATGAAAGAAGTAATCTAGATCCATTCTAATTACCCAGTCTCCCGATGCCTTATTGAATCCCTCTTGAAATGTTTTACCAATATGATCAAATTTAAATTCATAAGGCCATTCTTCACCAACCACAACAACTTCATCTGCAAGGGAGTTGTAACAGTCTAAAGCTTCTTTCCAGGGATCGCCCCTTTCTTCAGGGTTAGTCATTGTTGTAAATATTGATAAATTATTACTCATTTATTCCAAGTTCCTTAAATACTTTTGTATCGAATATTTCTAAATTGTACTCATTTTCAACTAATAACTTACCATTAGTGACTAGGCTTTCATACAATTTATTATCATTATAAATTTTATCAATTGAGACTTTCCAATCTGAGGTAGTATTTTTTTCTATGAAAGTAATATGTTTACCATCTATATATTTATCTGCATCCCAAAAACCATCAATTTTTGTAATTAATACTGGAGTTCCAGCTGCCATAGATTGTAAAGTAACACTTTGGCCAGATGGTTGATTTGTATTTTTTAATGGGACAATAGTCAATTTGACATCTTTATAGTAGTTACGAATTTCTTCATCTGAAAGCTGCTCGTTGCCCCAACTACCATTAACTAATCTTACATTTTTGGGTAAATTGTCATTTTGATTTATTTTTTCACTAATAAATATAAAATTGTACTCTGGTAAGTCCCTTGCTAGTTTTACTACAAATTTATAGTCTCTATTACCATCATTGCCAATAAAAAGAATATCTTTTTTCACCGCATTTGTTTCATTTGGAGGATTTGACCAAAAATTAATATCAATGGAAAAAGGAAGAAATATAAATTTCTGTTTGTATGTAATAAAATTTTTACATGCAAAAATGTATTCTTTTTTTCCTAAGAAGAATATTTTGTCTACTTTTTTTAACATCATCTTTATCAAAATATTCCTTAAGAATGTTTGAATTCGATATTTAGGAAAATTAGAAAATAATCCCATAACAAAGAAAGAGAAACTTACATCGGGATTACCTATTTTAGTTAACCAGATCATTGGAAGACTAGAAAAGGCAACACGATCATTTGATAAAATTACAAAGTCTGATTGTTTGAATATTTTTAAATTTTTCCTTTTAAAAATTGCATATGTATAAATTGGCAATTTTGATAATTTGTTTATAAAGCTATCAACTTTCCGAAGAAACTTTTGCGAAATGGTAGGTTCGAAATTTTCCATTTCAACAATTTCTACGTTTGTGTAATTTTTTACTGCATAAAAATAGGTATAAAAAAACTCTTTCGATATTTCTTTTCTTGCATTTATTCTTTGTTTCCTACCTTGTAGGAAAACGTAAGTAATTTTTTTTGTATTATTCATAAATAATTTCGAACTATTTACATAATAACTAAAAATATCATTTTGAAGCTATATTCTTTGATAATATGAGTTATGTGGTTACATTACTAATTCTTGCATATAACGAAGAAAAATATATAGAGCGCACAATTTCAAAGTATATTAATGATTTTCACAAAATTATTATTGTTGATGATAAGAGCAAAGATGGTACTTTAAACAAGTGCAAAGAACTTTCATCAGCACATAAGAATATACATATTATTGAAAATGCAAAAAATTATGGAGCTGGACGATCTTTTGAGCTAGGAGCTGAGTATTTTCTTGAATCTGATTCAGATTATTTATTAAAAATTGATGGTGACGATCAATTTAAATATGAAGATGTTCTTAAAATTAAAGAAATTGGTACAAGTGAAAAACCAGATTTTATTAAGTGTGATAGATTTTGGGAAAAAGGAATTGAGGGAAATATTCCACTTATAAGGTATTTTGGTAATGCTTTTGCATCCATGCTCCTCAAATTTCTTACTGGAAACTGGAGGATAAATGATCCTCTAAATGGATTATTTTTAGTATCTAGAAAAGGCATGCAAGAGTTCAGATTACCAAAATTATTCTATAGGTACGGTTATCCCTTCTATTTATCAACATATCTTTCAAATATTTCTTTTGAAAAAGAATTTAACACCATTCAGATAAAAAATACAATTTCATATCAGGGTCAGGGAAGTAATTTAAGTGCAGTAACCATGTTCTTTAAATTAATATACTTCACAGTTTCAGTGTTTCTTAAAAAAATTAAAATTAAATTGAGATTTTCTGCGTTACAGATATCAGCACTATTAGATATCTTAGGTTTTTCTTCATTAATTATTTCTTTATATTGCTTATTTAAATTTTTCTTAATAAGATTTGGTAGTCTCGTCGCTTCCCAATCAACTTGGTTTTTAGTTTTTATAATTTTCTTTTTTACCTTTGTTTACTTAATTTTTCAGGCTCAAAAAGCTGAGTATGAATACAAATTGAATTTCTTTAAGGAGCTATGAATAAATTAAAAAATAATACTTTTCTATCAGCAATATTTATAACTCTTGCTCTATTACTTTTCTTAAAAATTGATTTTAGGTTTCAAGATACAGTTTTTTGTTGTGGTGATGATCATGATTACTATATGCATGCAGAGACTATTGCAGTTGATTTTGATTTAGACTATTCAAATCAACTCAAAGGAATCGAGACTAAGAGGTTTAATTTTGAAGATAATATAGCTCCAACTGGCTTTATAGGTAGCGGGATACTTGCCTCACCTTTTTTGTTTATAGGTCATAGTATTGATAAGATAATCTCTCAGGAAAATGTTTTAAGTCAAGAAATATTGAACTTCAGGATACTTTTTTACTCACTGTCATCAGTCTTTTATTTATTTTTGACTATAAATCTAACTTTCAAGATTCTTAATATCTTGAAATATCACTTTTCAAAATTTAATATTCTAATAATATATTTTGGATCTGGGTTAGCCTACTACGCCTTTGAAAGATTTAGCATGACTCATGTTTATGAGTGTTTTAGTGTAACTATGATAGTTTATCTATCTTTAAAGTATTATCAGTCACCAAAAGTTAACAAGTATGCATACTTACTACCTATCTTTATAGCTACTGGTTTAGCTGTCAGGTGGGTTAACTATTTTTATATTCTTTTACCGTTGGTATCATATTATTTGATTTCAGAAAAAAAAGAAATTAAAAATAGATTATCAAAAAACAATTATTTTATTGGATTTTCTTTTTTGAGTTCAGTACTTTTTTTACTACATACAAAAGTTTTATATGGACAGTTTACTTTTAACCCTCAGTTCGTTTACAGCACTGGTGGACAGGTTTCAAACTTTATTAGTAGAGATGGAAAAATTACTGATTTCTTTTTAATAAATGTAGTCAATTCATTCAAGGTAATGTTCACCCAAGAATTTGGTTTATTTTGGCTCTCTCCAATTTTGTTTGTAGGCTTTACTTTGGTATTGTTTAATCTTTTTACAAACAAAAAGGGAGAAACTTACTTTAATCTATTAATTTTATTTAGCTATCTTCAGATATTTGCAGTAGTTTTATTGTGGAGATCTACTGCTTCATCATACGGATTTAGATATTTATTTTGCCTTATACCACTGTCTATAATTCTGTATTACAGATTTCAAAATCAAAAAAGTAGAAAACCAATTGAATATTATCTAATTATATTTTCAATATTTTCAACAATCTCTACTTTATTTTTTGAGACAACAGAGGGAACACAACTTGCCTTAGTCGAAACTACTAATACTTTTGGTAGGTCTTTAAAGTACACACAACCATTATATTTACAAGGCTACCTGACCTCTTTTATCGAACTTAATAGTTACCTAAAAATTTTTACTACAAGTTTTTTAGGTGCCATAGTATTTAAACTCATTCTTGTTTTCTTTGAAAAGGATAAATTTCTTGATTTATTAGATGGGTATGGCTTACCTGTTCGAAACGAAGACTTCGTAAATTACATATCCGAAGTTAGTGATATTAATATTTACAAATTTTTTATTATTATTATAATCTTTTACATCGTTGGACACTGGTTAGCAAAAAACTTTGCAACTAAATGAAAAAGATTATAAATACATTTTCTTTTTTTCTAGTAAGTTATGTAGTTTATTTTTTAACAAACAATCCAGAAGAATTAGACATTTTATCTAATTTAAGTCTGTCGTTAATCTCCACAATATTATTTATTAAATTTATTACTTTAATTGTTAATTCTTTATTTAATAAGGAATTGCTTAAAGGATTCGATTTAGAAATAACGAACTTTGAAAGTCTATATTTGAGTTCACTTACATTTATAGGAAACCTCTACCTTCCTTTTAGATCAGGAGGCAATTTTAGAATGATTTACTTAAATAGAAAATATAAATTTAAGTCACCTGAACTAGTTTCAATTTATGGCTATTTTTTTATTGTTACAATTTTTTTAAATTCTGCAATAGGATTGGTTGCTTTATATTTACTAAACCCAATTATAAGTTTTAACTTTTATTTATCAGTCTTTGGTTTTCTAGTAATTTTTCTTTTTAGTTATTTCATGCTTTTTAAAAAATTTAAAACTTATAGCCCAGCTAAGTTCAACAATTTATTTCAGTGGTCAAAAAATTTAAAGAAAAGTTGGATGAAAATTACTGATAACAATAGCTTGCAAGTTAAGTTAATTTCTTATACTTTTTTAAATTATCTTTTTTTTGCATTAGAAGCATTATTTATTTTTAATTATTTATTTAATATAACTGAATTATTCTTAATTTTTTATTACAACTCTATTTCTGTCTTATCAAGCCTTGCTTCTTTAACTCCGGCATCGCTGGGAATTAAAGATGGAATAGTATTCTTCTCATCTAACATTCTAAATTTAACAGTAACAAATATCATAACTTTAATGATTGTGGAGAGAGCCGTTTCCATCTTATTCTCAATTATTCCGGGTATTGTTTTGTTAGTAAATCAGAAAATTTCAAGTTAAATATAGATTTCTAAATTATCTAAAATTTCAGAGGAAGGATTAGATCCTTCTCTCTCTTGAAAAGGATTCTTATATTTTTTATAGTTTTTAATAAAAGAATTTATCGAATCCTGGTTGTAAAATGAAAGTTTTAAATTAGTATCTTCATCAAAAAGGTGATTTTGATCAAGATGTTCCTCTCTCCACACTAAGGTAGGAGTTCCGATTATTCTACATTCCTCAACAACCCCACCTCCATCTGTAATTACAAATTCTGAGTTATTAATAGTCGTTAGAAATTCTTTATATGGAATTAAGTCTTTTAACTCTACACCGTTTTCAATAAGCCCATCATAAAGGTTGTATTTCTTTAATTTGTTTTTAGTTGGAATATGCAAACACCATATTGTCTTAAATCTTTTAGATAATGATATTAAGTTTTGAGCTAAAAGCTCCAGACTCTTTTTATTATTCAAGTTTTCTGTTCTATGTATTGAAACTAATACAATATTGCTTTTTTCTCTTTTAGTCAACCTTTCACTTAAAACACTTTCATATATTGTATTTTGCGAAATTTCGATAATATCACCCTTTATCTTCCAGGATTCAAGTTGATTTATTTGATCTATTCCATTTACAATTAAGACATCAGAAAATTTTGCAGAAATATACCTAATAATAGATTCTGGAAAATGTTTAAATATTCCTGGAACCTTATGACCCGATTCCAGCAAAGTCAGTATGCCACCACTTCTTTTAACCTTTATTACCCCTAATAGAGTAGAAAGTGTGTCACCATGCACTATGCAAATCTCTTTTTTTAGTTCCTTAGATGGGAACAATAAAAACTTAATTAAATTTACAAAGAACCAATTAATTAGTTTCCAATAACTCCCCAAATCTATTGAGTTAGAATTTAGTTCAATATAGTTGAAATTATCTTTAATTTTTACTTTTAATGTGTTCGTTGTCTGTGCATGTTGTTTAAGGTCATATAGATTTACATTAATAGATCTGTCAATCGCCTCATTAATTACTGGAATGCATTTTATAAACTGGGCTTTTGTCCCAATAAGAAAATTTATATTCAATATTATTCTTTTCTATAATCTTCGGATTTAACTTTTGCAGGATTACCGTAAGCAATACAATTATTAGGAACATTCTTAGTGACAACACTACCAGCACCAACAAGAGTCATCTTTCCAATGGTTATTCCAGCTACAATGGTTGAATTTGCTCCTATAGACACTTCGTCATCAATTAAAGTTTCTACAATTTTTTCATCAGACCACTCACTACTCACTGGATAAATATCATTTGTAAAAACGACACTTGGTCCTACAAATACATTATTTTTAATAGTCACACCTTTATAAACTGATACATTATTTTGTATTTTACAGTTGTCACCGATAACAACATCCTTATCAATGTAAACATTCTGACCTATGTTTACATTTTTACCAATCTTCACACCTTCTCTTATATGTGAAAAATGCCAAATTTGGGTACCCTCACCAATACTTGCTTTTTCTGAAACAAATGAACTAGGATGAATGGAATATTTTTTAATAGTCATATTGTCTATTTTAATAAGTAATTTTGGTTTATTATTCAACAAATTATTATAAAAATTCATAAAAGCTCTAATATTAAAATATGAATATTCCTTTAGCTAACCCAGCAAGAGAACTTAAAAAAATAAAAAACTTCCAAACGAGATTTAACAAGAAACTTAATCAGGGCGTATATGTTGGGGGCAAAGATGTTACCACTTTTGAAGAAAATATTGCAAGCTATATAGGTTCTAAGTATTGTGTAGCTGTAAATTCTGGTACCGATGCTTTATTACTTAGTCTTATTGCTCTAGGGATCAAAAAAGGAGATAAAGTAGTCGTCCCATCATTTACTTTCTTTGCAACAATAGAAGTAGTTATGCATTTAGGAGCGATACCTATTTTTGTAGATATAAATACAGAAACTTACACTATTGATGTTGATGATTTCAAGAAAAAAGTTAATCAAAACATAAAGGCTGTAATACCAGTCCATCTTTTTGGAAATAACGCAAATATTGATGAAATAAAAAAAATTTGCAGTACACATAATATAAAAATTATTGAAGATGTTGCACAGGCATTTGGAAGTGGAACAGAAAATAATACAAAACTTGGTTCAATTGGAGATATAGGTGCTTTTTCATTTTTCCCAAGTAAAACATTAGGTGGAATTGGAGATGGCGGGTGTATTGTAACTAATAATCTTTCCCACTACAAAAAGGTATTAAAACTAAGAAATCATGGTCAGGGAAAAAACTATGAACATGAATTTGTAGGTGCTAATTCAAGATTAGATTCATTAAATGCTTTCGTTTTAAATGAAAAATTATCCATCTTCCCAGAAATAAAAAAAAGTAGAGATGATTTTTATGATTTTTATACCAAAAATTTGTCTCATTTTGATTGGATAAAGCTACCTATTAAAGAGAACGAAAACACAATTTTAAATTATTTTACTATTACAGTACCCCCACTTATAAGAAATAAGTTATTGTCTTACTTAAACCAACATCAAATTGGAGCCTCCATTTACTACAAAAAACCAATTCATCTTCAAAAAGCTGTTCTAGATAGATATAAAAAAATAAGTATGGAAAAAACTGAAAAAATAAGTAAATGTGTTATTTCTCTACCTTTTTATTCATTTCCGGAAGATAAAGAGTTAGACTATTTAATATCTAAAATAAACAAATTTAAATGAATCCATTAAACATACTTCTTATTGGCTTGGGAAACATGGGTAAAATCCATAAACGTGTCATTGAAAACAATAGTGAGACAAACCTGTATGGAATTGTAGATACATCTTTTGAACATGAACATGAAAAAATAAATGGTGTCGAATACTTCAATCAACTAAAGTTAGTTAATTTAGATGAGGGACTTATTGACGGAGTAGTGATTTCTTCAACAACGAGTACTCATTATGAAGTAGCTAAAAAATTTCTAGAAAGAAAAATACCTGTTTTTTTAGAAAAACCTATATCAGTTGATGAAAATGAAATAGAGAAACTCCTAAATCTTGCTTCAAATAAAAAAAGTGTTTTTCGATGTGGATTAATTGAAATTTATAATCCTGTATTTCAACACATTAAAGCATTAAATCTAAAAGATATAATTTCAGTACATATCTACAGACACTCACAATCGGTAGCAGAACAAAGAAAATTAGAAAACGTACTTTTTGACCTAACCCTTCATGATATTTCTGTATTAAGTTACCTATTTAACAGTCCTACATTAAAACCCGGCGGACAAAATTTAAATTTCGTTAACAATTCTCTTGAATCAGTAGACCTCTTATATTCTTTTGAAGATACAAATGTATTTATTTCAACTTCACGTGAATCACAAATAAAAATAAGAAAGTGGAATATATTAACTAAAGATAAGTTATATGAAATAGATTTAATGCAAAAAGTTATTGATATTTACGAATCCGGTTCAGTCAATTATTCAGATTCCAACCTTTTGGCTTCCAAAGCAAACCATTCTAGCTTGTCTTTCACAAATCATGCTGAAAC
>CABXDM010000015.1 GCA_902510965.1 uncultured Candidatus Actinomarina sp. | reverse complement strand
GACCTATGGTGGGGGAACCTGTTTTTTCTGTTGCAGTTTTGACAATTGGAATAGATATTTTATTGAGAACTGTTCTTGATAGTTGGATTGGCATAAATCCAAAATACATGGGTGATCCATTCCCTAGCTATGGAAATTTTGGAGCTGTAAAACTTGGAGGTGTCAATATTAAATATCTTGAGTTGGCAGCACTCGTCACAGCAATATTGTTGATTATCCTTTTAACTATTTTCTTCAGAAAGTCAAAATATGGAATTGCAATGAGAGCAACTTCCTATGATCAAGAAGCAGCAATGGCTCAAGGTATTAATGTTGGTAGAATATTTGGTCTTGTTTGGATGATAGCGGGAATATTAGCTGCCTTTGCTGGTTTCTTCATCACGGGAGGATTCAATACCTTATCACAATTTAGTTTTATATCAGCATTAAGAGCATTGCCTGCAGTAGTAATTGGAGGCTTAGATTCAATACCTGGAGCAGTAGTTGGATCAATCATCATCGGTCTAACTCAGGGATATGTGGCCTACTATCAGCTAAGTTTTGAAAGTCTCATTGGTTTTTCATTTGGAAATGGTTTTTCTGTAGTTGCTCCATATCTGATTATGTTTGTAATTTTAATTTTTAAACCTGATGGATTGTTTGGTACTGAGGAGGTTGAAAGAGTATGAGAGGTAGGCCAAATCTTTATACTGACTACCAAAAGGAATCATCCATTTTCTCTAATAATACACAAAAAAGTTGGTTTGGAATATTAGTCACTTTGTCTTTTGCTTTTTGTTTTCTAGCAAGCGATTATTGGATACTTCTTTTAACTACTTCTTTTTTGATAGCAATTGCTGGCTGGGGTTTGAATATTGTCTCAGGATTAGCGGGTCAAATTAACCTCGCACACGGAGTATTCATTGGAGTTGGAACTTATGCTTCTGCTGTAATCGGGGGAATTTCTACTTCGAGTGTAGTTGGTTTCGATTTAGATATGATTTTTTGGTTACCATTAGCTGGAGTAGCTGCCGCCATCGTTGGTTTATTAATTGCCCCAATTACCGTCAAGCTAAAAGGTCTTAATCTTGCTTTAGTAACACTTGCATTAGTGTTTATAGGCTCTCATTTATTTTCAAACTTTAAATCTGTTACCGGTGGAGCTGGTCTAGGACGAAAGGTAGCAACTTTAAAACTATTTGGAGTCAATCTAGAAAAAGGAATTGAAATTGGAACTTTTTATTTACAAAAAAACCAAATTCTTTATCTGTTCTGCCTACTTACATGTATTCTTGCTGGTTTAGGTTTTAAAAATCTAGTCAGATCAAGAGCTGGCAGAGCATACTCCGCAATTCGTGACGGCGATATTGCTGCAGAGGCACTGGGTATTAATCTGTTTAGATATAAAGCATCAGCTTTTGCTTTATCAAGTTTTTATGGTGGTATAAGTGGGGCACTCTTTTTTACAGTCTCTGGAGGAGTTGAGCCTGGTACTTTTAGTCTTTTGTACTCTATTACTTTTGTAGCAATAGTGGTTATTGGTGGGGCCGGAACAGTACTGGGACCATTATTCGGGGCTCTGTTTTATACCTTATTCCCTGCTTTAATACAGTTGTTACTACATACTTTTGAGATTGGAGAACAATCACTACCTTTAAATCTTGGTCAGCTTGAAAGACTATTGTTTGGTTTATTCATCATTCTTTTCTTAATTTTTGAACCTAGGGGCCTATGGGGCATTTGGTTTAGGTTACGCAATTATTTTAAAGCCTGGCCATTTTCCTACTAACTTGATGAAAACCTAGTAACCTAAATTTATTAGTACTAATTATAAAAGGGGGAATAATGAAACCATTGCGTAAGCAGGGAATCATTCTTTTTACAGTTCTAGCCCTTGTCTTAGTAGCTTGCGGCGGAGCCGCTGAAGAAACAGTAGAGGAAACAACTCCTGAAGTTGTTGAATCACTGGAATCTCCAGCTGTTACGACTGCCAGTGCTGTAGACACAGGTGTTGGAGTTACAGCAGAGCCATGTCCTGAAGCAATAGGTGGAGTACCAACAGGTGCTGATCCTACAAAAGGTTGTATATATCTTGGTTTACTCAATGATTATACAGGACCATACGGTCCCCTTGGACCTGCTTTAGAAACAGGCCAAAGAGCTTTTTGGCTCTGGGCAAACCAAACAGGTGGAGTTGGAGACTATAGTGTCGCAATCGTTGAAGGTTTTGATACAGGTTACAATCCTCAAAAACATCTAGAAGGATATAACGCGCAACGCGATAGTGTTGCAGCTTTAGCTATGTCACTTGGTACGCCACAAACAGTATTTATCCTTGACAATATGGACACAGACAACATGATTGCAGCTCCTATGAGTTGGTATTCAGGTTGGTCTTATAAGTCTGTTGATAAAGGATTGGTAATTGAATTCGGTTCAGCATATTGTGCTGATGGTATGAATGCAGTTGATTGGGCATTAGCTAACTATCCAGTAGATGTTAAAACTATTGGAATTATGGGATATGCTGGTGACTACGGTGGCGATTATGCCAAGGGTGTAAAAGCTGCTGCAGAAGCAAACGGTCTTACTGTTGCTTGGGAATACATTGTTCCAAGTCCAGAGTTTGACGTTGCTCAAGCAGTCGGTCTAATGGTTACAAAACCAGTAGATGCATACTTTCCAGCAGTTGGGCCTACTCATATGGCACAAGTAGCTGGTGGAGCTTTCCAACAAGGATTGACACCACTATCTATGATGGCTGCACCATCATTCAATGATGCATTCGTTAGAGAAGGTTTTGCATTGGCACCATTATTTACTTCTGGTTCAATGTACCTTATGGCCTTCGTCGCTCCGTATGAAGCTGAAACAGCTGGTCATGCAACTATGAGAGCTACTTTTTCAGCAATGGGAATTGATTCAGCGAATACATTCTTAGTTGCTGGTTGGGCTTCACAACATCACTTAAAAGGTGTACTTGAAGCTGCCAACAAAGGTGGAGATCTAACAAGAGCAGGTATCAGAAGAGCTGCTGGTAGCGTTTATGTTGACTCTGATGGCATGATGCCACAAAGAGAACTTGGACAAAACAGAGCAGATGCTGAGAGCTTCATTGCTGTTCCAGACGGAACAATTGGTAGTGGAGTTAAATTATTGGCAGGAAACTATGTTGGTCCATCAGCCGGTGGATACGACTGGGAATCTGGTCCATGTAGTTAATTTTTATTAACTTAGTTATTTAAAGAGTCGACTTTTGTCGGCTCTTTATTTATTTAGATAACCTAAAATTTTATTGTGAAAAAATTATCTACATTTGAAAAAAAGCGACTCCTAGTTATTTTATTAATAACTTCTTCACTGTCGTATTTTGGCCTTTTTGTAGATACCGAATATTACTATATGTCACCTGGTCCTCCTTATGAGTGGGACATAGATATTGAAGCTGCTGAGCAATATGAATCTGATGGGAATCTTTACCAACTCACTGTTCGTAGAGATGTTGCTAATTATCTTTTGTATTCTTGGGCTTATTTAAGTGACTCTGTTGATTTATACCCAAAAGAAGTCATATTACCAAAAGGTGTTACACCCAGTGAGCTTAGTCAAATAAGTCTTCAAAACATGCGAACATCTGAAAACGTTGCAATTGCTGTAGCTTTAAATTCTCTTGGTTACGAGGTACAGTCTGAGGGAGACGGTGTTTTAGTTGTTGGCATACTAGATGACTCTCCAGTAAAAGATAAACTCTTAAAAGATGACTTGATAACCTCTATTAGTGGAGAGGATAAAATAACTTACAGTGTTAACTCATCAACACAATTTATTTCTTTACTAAGAACCTTTTCTATCGGAGAGACCGTTTATATTGGTGTTCAACGAAATGACAAAGAAGTTCAAATTGAAACACAGTTAATAGAACATATTGAGTATAAGAATGAGCCAATGGTCGGCTTCCTAGCCTCAACACCAAATCAAAGGTTTGTCTTTCCGATAAATGTAGATATTGATACAGGAAGTGTTGGCGGCCCTTCTGCGGGTTTAATGATGGCTCTAAATGTATATAATAAATTAACGGAAGCTGATATAACAAATAGTACGGTCATTGCTGGTACTGGAACTATTGAGATTGACGGTTCAGTTGGACCAGTCGGGGGAGTTAAACAAAAAGTAATCGCGGCAAAAAGAGCAGGAGCGACCCTGATATTAGTTCCTACCGCTAACTATCAAGATGCAAAACCCTACGAAGATAATGAAACTTTAATTGTGGCTGTTGAAACTTTTGACAATGCATTAAAAGTAATTTCTGAGTATAGTTCACGTTAAACGCGGAACATAAATACAATATATCTAGATGGTAAACATAGGAAATGTTGACAATGCAGGTTCAGAGAGACGAGGACTTTCTTTTCTTGTCTTTATAGGAATAATTGGATTTTCCGTAGCAAGAGGGATTGCAACTTTTTTTACAAATTATCTTTGGTTTGATTCAGTAAACCTCAATGAAGTATGGGTAAAGATACTGTTAACCCGACTAGGGCTTGTTGGAGCAACAACGACAATTGCTTTTGCTTTTATATTTATCAACCTAAGACTAGCTACACGTGCAACCCCTGTTATAGATATATTTGAAGCTTTTGACACCCAAGATCCTTTAGCTCGATTTAGGAGTTGGGTAAGCGAGAGGTTTGCTAGATTTAGACTCACAGGAGCACTTGCTTTATCTCTATTTTTGGGTGCTGGTTCCTCAACTCTTTGGGAGCAAGTTCTATTATTTATTAATCAGGAAAATTTTAATATCACAGATCCAGTTTTTAATAATGACATATCAAATTATATTTTTGGGCTACCACTTTACAGACTTTTCGTATCATGGGGTTTTCAATTAATAACTTTAACTTCAATAGTGGTTGTTCTTTATTTCATTGCTACAGGAGCTATGCAACTTCGTCCACAAAAGCTTCCTGAGGTTAGTAGTGGAGGGAAAGCACATTTATCCGTTCTTTTAGCATTTGTTGCTATATTAAAAGCTGTTGCTTACCGCTTAGATGCCATGGAGCTACTTTACTCACCAAGGGGTAAAGTTTTTGGAGCAAGCTACACAGATGTAACTGCTCACCTCCCGGCACTTCAGTTATTGGTATTGATTTCATTATTTGGTGCAGGACTTTTATTAGTCAATATAAGAAGAAGGGGCTGGTTACTTCCAGCAACTGCTTTAGGACTTTGGCTCGCTGTTTCTATAGTTGTTGGAGGGATAGTTCCAAGTGCTATTCAGAGGTTTAGAGTTCTCCCAGATGAGTTAAACAAAGAGCTTCCTTATGTCGAGGAACATATTGACTATACAAGGCTAGCTTATGGCCTGGATGCTATTGAAGAAAGACCATTTGAAGCAAGCCCTTCTTTATCTAATGAAGATATCACTCAAAATGCGCAAACTGTGAATAACATAAGATTATGGGATCCAACTGTGTTGGCCGAAACTTACAGCCAGTTACAGGAAATAAGAGCTTATTACGCCTTGGATGAGGTAGATGTTGATCGCTACACAATAGATGGTAAGTTAACACAAGTTATGGTCTCAGCAAGAGAATTAGACCAAACAAACTTACCTGCTCAAGGTTGGGTTAACCAAAGACTCCAATACACACATGGCTATGGAGTAGTTTTCAGTCCAGCAAACAATGTTGCAAGCCAAGGACAGCCAGACTTCTATGTAAAAGGTGTTCCAGCTACCACAACAGCACCTGAGCTTGAAGTATCTCAGCCAAGAATTTATTTTGGAGAATCAGCTGAGTCTCAAGAATATGTCGTAGTTAACTCACTCCAAGAGGAAGTTGATTATCCTCTGTCAACTGAAGGCCAATCTGTTGCTTATACAAATTATTCTGGTCAAGGTGGAGTTGGAATAGGTTCCTTCCTTCAGAGACTTGGTTTCTCACTAAGATATAGCGAGCTAAACCTAATGATCTCAAATCAGCTGAGTGATGACTCCAAAATTATTATGGAGAGAAATGTCACAAGCAGGGTAAAAAAGGCAGCACCATTTTTATATACTGACAATGATCCATACCTTGCACTAATTGAGGGTGACCTCTTTTGGATTATTGACATGTATACAGTGAGTGACAAGTATCCATATGCCCAACCAGCGGATACAAGAAGAATCAATGAAAGATCTGGATTACCTATGAACTTTAACTACATTAGAAATTCTGTGAAAGCAGTTGTTAATGCCTACGACGGAACTATGAAATTTTATGTTTTTGATGAAGCAGATCCATTGATACAATCTTACGCAAATATCTTTCCGTCATTGTTTACTGACAAATCAGAAATGTCATCTAGCCTTTTAGATCACATAAGATACCCTGAGGATTTATTTACAGTTCAATCAGACATGTACAAAGATTATCACATGACAGATCCCCGAGTTTTTTATGCTGATGAAGACCCCTGGGAAATTCCTACAGATTCGTCTACAACCCCAAGAGTGGCAACTCTACGTGGTGAATTTACAGAACTTGGCTACAAACCAATGCTTCCTTATTATCTACTAATGACACTTCCAGAAGAAGATGACCTCAGCTATTTAATCTTTCAGCCATTTAATCCTGAAAATAGACCTAATATGCAATCCTTTTTAGTTGCAGATGCAGATCCCGAAAACTATGGTCAGTTAATTGACTACAGGCTACCAAAAGGTGAGTTTGTTGATGGCCCCTCACAGGTCTCAACAAGAATAAACCAGGATCCGGACATTTCTCAGATATTTACCTTACTTGACCAGCAGGGATCAAGTGTTATTAGAGGTAACCTTTTTGTAGTCCCAATTAATCAATCTGTATTGTACTATCAACCAATTTACCTCCAGGGTGAACAAAATCCACTTCCTGAATTTAAGTTTGTTGTAGTTATTTTCCAAGACAAAATAATAATGGAGGAGTCTCTTGGTGAAGCACTTCAAGGTATTTTCGAAGGTTCAAACTTTGGTGATAGTAACATTTCTGATGATGAAGACGGACTGGGTGCTATCCAGCTTCTCGAAAAAGCAAACATTGCCTTTAACCAAGCTCAAGACGAGCTCATTTCAGGTAACTTAGGTAGATACCAAGAACTTATAGAGTTGGCAGAAGAGTATGTTGCCTTAGCAATTGAAGAATTAAACAAATAAAACTTGAGTTTAAACTAATTTTAATTACTATTGATTATTCAGCGCGGGGTGGAGCAGTCTGGTAGCTCGCTGGGCTCATAACCCAGAGGTCGTAGGTTCAAATCCTACCCCCGCTACCAATAAGATTATCTTATAAAGAAATCAAGTATTCTTTTTCTTCCAGTTGACGCAGCAAGCAGCTTAAGAGTAAAAATCCCCATAACACCGAGAAAAGTAAGTATGCCACCTAATAAAAAAATTCTCCAAAAAAGTATTTGATCCATGATTTATTATAAACATGTCTTGAATAACACTTACTTTGAAATATCCTTAATCATGGCGTATGTAATAGGTCCATTAAAAGTTTTTATTATCATATAATCAAGATCTAGCACTACTGAGGTTGGAATACCGCTCCATTTAAATTCAGTAAGAATAACTTCCACATCATCTTGATTAAGTTGATTTTCATACTCTATGTCATATTCTTTAATAAATTCTTTTCCATTCTCCATAGAGTCATCAACTAAAAGACCAATTACATAAAATCTACTGTCATCTGAAATTTTTTTAAGTTCATCCACTTCTTCAATACAAGGTATGCACCAACTTGCCCAAAGGTTAACAATTATTAAACTTTCACCACTTAAGTTTCCCTGAACAGATGTAATATTTCTAATTGAGAACAATTCAACAGATTCATTGTCATTCTCAGAAATTTCTACCTCAGCAGGAGTATTATAAGTCAAAAATGTGACTGAAATAATCAGAACCAATATTGATAATATGAAATTTCTTTTCAACATATGTTTAATTTAATCACTAATGAACATAATATATGTGTATGGGTATTGAAGATATAGTTTATCCCGGATTTAATAAAAGTTTAATGGAACTTAATTGTCTAAAAAAGATTGATGATAAGACATACGAGGTTCTTGATTTTACTGATATTGAATGGGTTCGCTCCGCATTAGATGAATCAGCTCTATCTATTGATAACTTGATCAAACTTGAATTTAGAAAACCCACTGATGAAGAAATGACCAAGGTGTTAAATAAAATTGGAGCTGATAAAACACCGGATCAAGTTAAAGATGCTTTTAATGATGGAAAACGTGTTATTGGTATTTCGTCGGGGAAAGGTGGAGTCGGAAAGTCTACAGTTACCTCACTACTTGCTCTAGCGTACGCAGAAAAAGGTAAGAAGGTAGGGATAGTTGATGCAGACATCTGGGGATATTCAATACCTAAAATCTTAGGTGCAAAGTTTCCACCAATTCCATTTAGTAACAGAATATTTCCTTCAAAAATAAATGACTTAAACGTAATGTCTATGGAGTACTTCGTAAAGCAAGATGAAGCTGTAATTTGGCGAGGCCCAATGCTACATAAGGCAATAGAGCAATTTCTCTTTGAAGTAATTTGGGAAGACATTGATATTTTATTAATAGACATGCCTCCAGGAACTGGTGATGTCTCCATTTCACTTTCACAGTTGCTTACTTTTTTTGAGACAATTATAGTCACAACACCACAATCAAATGCAACGCTGGTCGCAGAGAGAGCTGGAATAATGTCAAAAAAAGTTAACTCCAGCATTATTGGGGTAATTGAAAACATGTCTTATATGAAAATTGAGGATTCAATTATTCATCCATTCGGTGAGGGGGGAGGAAAAACTCTATCTGAAAAATTAGACGTACCTTTAGTAGGGCAGATTCCACTTGATAAATTAATTGCTAGTTACTGTGAGATGGGTAGATTGCAAGATATTACTTCACATAAAATTTTTAAAGATATTTTAGAATTTTCTGACAAAATTGATAAAATTGCTCCTAAGAAAAAGCCTATTAATTTAAAAATTAATTAATAAAACAAAATACTGATAATAAGAAGCAATACAATCCAAAATATTGCAGCTTTGCATTAACAGTAATATTTACAAGAATCCTAATAGCAAAAAGTCCAGAAATAAATGCAACAATAGTTGGCCCCAACATCGCTACATTAAGATTAAAAGATGACTCTGCAAAAGTAAGAAGCCAGGCCCCAAAAATTGTCGGAATTCCTAGTAGTAGCGAAAAGTATATTGCTTCAGTTTTTTTTATTCCTAGATACATCCCAGTCAATAAAGTTATTCCCGATCTTGATACTCCAGGGACAAGGGCAAATGCTTGAGCTAGGCCAACCATAAAAGACTGACTCAATGAGATTTCATGAAAATTTATACCGCTATCATTTTTTATTTTGTTTGAAAATAATAAAATAATTGAAAATATTAGATAAGCTGCACCTGTAATTTGAAGAATGTTCTTATTTGAATCAATAATATCCTGCAACGGGGAGAAAAGCCCAACAGCTACTGCAGGTATTAAAGCTACAGAAATTACTTTTAATGATGTTGTGAAACTTTCTTTATTAGAAAATATATCAAGAATCCTTTCCCTGTAGTAGATAATGATTGACAAAAGAGTTCCAACATGTAAAAAAGCTATGTCGTAAGTATCTAGGTTTAGGGATTCGTTTAATGATGAAAGAATCACTAGATGACCACTTGAAGACACAGGAAGAAATTCTGTAATTCCTTGTAATAATCCTGCAATATATTCGTACATGTCTTATTTAATACTAGCTAAATGCCAGCCACTGCAGCTTGAACATCTATAAACACTATACTTTTGCTTATTTTCAGTTTCGAGCCAACCTCTATTTCTTCGCGCTTCGATTTCTGTTTCATATCTAACTTTAGATTTACAGTTATTTTGAAACATAATTTTTTTTAAATATCATTTTCTTTATTTATTTTATCGTTTACTTTCTTTAAAACACTCTTCAAATTATTAAGTACAATTAATATATGATTTATATAGTTTTGTCTATAAGTTACCTTTTAGGATCAGTAAATTTTGCAATAATAATAAGTAAATATAAGGGCATAGACATTAAAAATGAAGGTAGCGGAAATCCTGGATCATCAAATGCACTCAGAGTTCTCGGCAAAAAATATGCAGCAGGTGTTTTGGCTGGAGACATGTTAAAAGGAATTATTAGCATAGCCTTAGGTATTTTTTTTGGTGAATCTGTAAATCCATTCATGTTTGGATTGGCCAGTGTTCTCGGCCACTGCTTTCCGATATACCACAAATTTAGGGGTGGAAAGGGAGTAGCAACATTTTTAGGCTCTTATTTAGGATATCTGATACTTGTACCATCAACAAAATATACTGAGAGTTTTAAATTTATAATTTTTTTAATTCTCCTGTCAAGTTTTGTAGTAATCGCAAAATTTTTTCGAATTTCAGCACTTGCAAGTTTATTCACAATTATTATTTCCGGATATTTCGTTATTACAGATACAAATAGCACGTCAGTTCAAATAGGTACTCTTCTAATGATTTTAATTATCATTTTTCAACATCGTTCAAACATAGAAAGACTACTAAAAGGAAATGAAAATAAATTTTAAAGCGATGAATATAAATATTTTTTTCTGTAGTATGAAATCAGAAAGTTGAGGCAGGGCAATGAGTTCAACATTTGTTTTGATTAGTTTATTATTATCGTTATCGATGGCAGTTTTAGTGCCTGAATTAAAAGACTCCAAAAAACCTATTTTTTCACTATCACCAGAATATGATTATATGGTTAGTAAACAACGCAAAGGGTTTCTAACAATAGGACTTCTTGCAGTCTCAACATTTTTTGTTTCAATACAAACATTGTCAGTCCCATTATTTGTTTTCCATCTATTTCTTGATCTTCTTTTTGGCCTATACGCGTACACTTCTTTTCAAGTTAGGAGAAGTACTTTGCTTCAGAATTCACTAGTTGGTTCTAGTTTTACAAATGAAAATAATAATCAGCAGGAGGAGTTTCTCCAAGAAGCTGGTTAGTGCTTAATAAAATACTTAATTAAAAAATTAGGTTATTAATGAAATCTATAGAAAAAATTACCAACGTAGTAAGTTATTCCTATGGAATATAAATATATCACAGGAGAATCTTTACCTCTTCCCAGTAAAACAGTTTGGGAAGAAGGTATGCTACTTCAAGATATTTATCCTGACTCTTCATTTGTAAGTGGCAGTAAAAATCCACAAAGTATGAGAATGAAGCCTATCGTAAAAAATAATTTTGTATATGCTAACTACATTTTTGAAGATCGTTTTGCGGGTGGACCTGGTTTAGTACACGGTGGAATTTTATCGGCCGCACTTGATGATTTAATGGGATACGCAACAGTCCTTCACAATAGAATGTGTGTAACAGCAAATTTAGAAGTAAACTTTATTACCCCAGTCCCAGTTGAGAAAGAATATGAATTATTTGCATGGGTGAAAGATATCGACGGAAAAAAAATATCAACAGAATCAGTCATTAGAACTAAAGAGAAGATTCATGTAGAGTCAAGAGCTCTTTTTATTGATTTAGGTGAAAATGCATTTAAACATTTTGCACCAGAGAAGAATTATCCTTAACTCAAATTTTACTTGCTAAGAAATGACTCATTGCTTGGATGGTAATCATAGGATTGACTCCAGAACATCTTGGGAACGTTGAGGAGTCAGTTATATAAACATTTTCGAGTCCATGCACTTTTCCATTTAAGTCAACAACACCTTCAGAGGGATTTGGATGTATTCTGGCGGTTCCCATTTGATGAGCTGAACCTAAGAGTATTCGAAATGGCTCATTTCTAACTTTTCTAACTTTGCCTATAAAGCTTTCAATATCTTCATTTGATTCTCTTTTCCAATGCATAGTTGGAGATGTTGCAACCATTATCTCTTCTGCACCAGCTAAAAAGTTTGCCTTAACTAGGCTTTCTATTCCATGTAATAAATTTTCATGATCAAAATTATTTAAGTTGTATTTCCATAAATGTTGGGGGTTTTTATTAATAATTGAACCAGAACTTGTATCAGAGGTTAATACAATTGAGCCTGACCAATAATTATAACTTGAGATAAAGTCTCCAAAATTGTCTTGATTGTTTGGAAAGAAAGGAAAGAAAAGACTTGGATGCATTGGTAGACCCTCAAGGAGGTATCCATAGTTATCTTTCCTGAATAAATGATCATCTGAATAAATACCCTGCATGCTCCCTGCCCATGGATTTTGTAACTCAGAAAACTTTCCAGCAACTCCAGAAACAGGGTGTAGCTTTAAATGCTGACCGAGATGTTTATTTTTATAACCACTATTCAGCAATATTTTTGGTGTATTTAAAGAACCTGAAGCTAGTATTACTTTTTCAACTGCTACTGAGTAAGATTGGCCATTATGCTCAACATTAACATGAGTTGCTTTGCCATTTGATATAGAGAGGTTTTTTACATGGGTGTTACTGTATATATTTTCTTCATTAAATTTATCTTTTGAAAACCAAGATTTATAGGATGAATTTATAGTGTCATCAGAATGTCCAAATGTACTAAAACCAGACTCAAGACAATCATTATTTTTAGTATTCCTGGGAATTATTTTGTAACTGGTTTTATTAAGCTCTAGGCCCTGCGCCAATTTGATTTCTTTTTGAGGAATTTTATTATTTGTCTCATCAACATTTAAGTTTTGGCATATATAGTCCAGGCTTTTATTAAATGAATCTGAATTAAAGTGATTATTCTGTTGGGTAAGAGCATCCCATTCACTTAAGATATTGTCAGGAGTCCTAAGAGATGTAGTCCAGTTAATACTCGTACCTCCACCAATACCCATTCCAGCTAGAAGCTGAACTTTGTATCCTCGAGTTTGTTGAATTGCATTTGTTTCATAGAAGTTGTGATAGCCAAAAGTTTCATTATTTGTTTCACCATTTGGAAAATGGCCTTTATCAAATATACCTACTTCATATTTTTGATTCAATAAATTAGCTGCAATGCCTCCACCTGCACCACTGCCAATTACTGCAACCTCAAGATTTTTTGGAATAGAGTTCTCTCTTTTTTTTATCTTTGAATTTTTATAAACTGGATAATCTAGATATTTATATACAGAACCTTCTCCACTGAGTGAACGAGCAGTGCTCAAGCCAAAAAGTGCAGTAATGCTAAAGCCAAGTTTTCTTAGTGTTTCTACATTAGAACTTTGTAATTTATTTATTAAATTAGATATGTTTTGATCTCTTATTATTAATGTTCTTACTTTGAAAGAAAATATAAAAAATAAAGCTTTTAACTGTATGATTTCAGACTTATCAGGATAATTACTTAATATAAAGAAAAAATACTCTTCTGAGTTTTCTATCTCACTTTCATTAAAGTTTGGATATAAACTTTTAAAAATTGTTTTAAAACTTTTACTTATTTTTCTGTTCACCCTGTAATTTTAGTAATTATTAAAGATAGAAGTCTAGATAATCATGGTCTTTTTATATTTTTCATTTGAAACAGAAAAGAGAATTCTTTTGTCAGATCTTTATAAATCTAACGAATCCTCTTTTCCTCAAAGTTTAGTAAACATCTACTTCACTTTGTAAAGGTATTGTAAGTGTTTTTGTTGTTTAAAAATGTTTAAAATATATTTTTTAATTACTCAAAGTTTAGATGCCTTTTAGTATCTTTAATATATGAGCGAAAAGCCATTAAGTTTTTCTACTACAAAAGTTAATAAAATAGCACAATGTCCTGGATCCGAATATAAGAAATTTAACACAACATATACTCCAAATTCCAACTTACAAAGGTGGAAAAGTATTAATGATGCGATTATAGACTGGTTAGTAAATCAGGCTCCAGACGAAGTTGCAATCAATCAAGCAGAAGAAAACAACTTCAAATATTTTGACAAGTTACAGCAAAAAATTTCTTCAGAATTATTTTCGCAGTTTAGAAATATATATCATAAAAATACTGCAGACCTGAATGCAGATTTTCCCAGCAGTAGTATTTCTAAATTTATAAATGATGAGGAAGTTTTTATCAATGCTCACACACAATTTGAATTTGAAGATGAAGTCTCTACGGAATATGTAAAGTTAAAAACTGGTAAGAAGGGTGTTAGTGATTTAGACAAAGCAATAATTTTAAAAACACGTTTAGAAAATGAAACCTTTTATGTTGCAGATCTTTATAACAACGATTTACTTGAAATTAGCAGTATAGAAAATGCCGATGAGGTAATAGATGATAATTTTTTGTTGCTTGAAGGTTTTATCAATGAAAACATAAAGCTTATACCAGGGAATCATTGTACCCTTTGCGAGAGATCATCTTCATGTGGAGAATATCCCAGTATCAATGGAGAAGGAACTAAGAAAAGTTATAGAGGAATTGTTATTTCTAAAACTAACTTATTAAATAAAGATAATTGTGAGAGACAGTTCGCATGGAAAACACAATACGGCATTCCAAAAGAAGAAAAAGAGTCCGATCCATTCCCAATGAAAGTTGGAATTAGTTTTCATAAATTCTCTGGAATGATGCTTTTAAACAATAAAGATTCTCAAAAATCAGGAGAAATAGAAAGATTGAAAAATTTGCTTAAAGAAGAAGATGGAGAAGTTGCAATAGAAGTAATTAAAAAATATGAACAACTCTTAAATCAAATTAAGGATTTTAATAATCTAGAAATAACTGCAAGAGAAAGAGTTCTTGGTTTTACTGCAATAACGGATGCAATAGTTCAAAATAAAAGTCATAAAGTCTATGAGGGTAAAATTGCTGCAACATTTATGGGTTCTGCTGATTTAGTTGGCAGACTGGATGGAGCTCCTCTAGTTGTAGAACTAAAAACTGGGGCACAGCTTCCTCAACATTCAGCTGAAGCAGAGCTCTATGCATTAGGTGCATTTATTCAAACAAAGGAAAAAGAAGTAGTTGTCCTTCATATTTATGTAAGTGATAAAGAAGAAAAAATTGTTGAAAGGAGATTTACACACGACCAGATTGAAGCTTTAAAGGAAAAGTTTGATTCAATTGCTAAAAATATAGGCCAATGGGATCCGAGTGATGCCTTACAACCTGGATTTTCAGAAGGTGATTGGTGTAATTTTTGTGATTTTCAAAAAACTTGTCTTGAATTTAGATAACCCCATCTTTAGATGAAATCAATAATATAATCATCAATATGGATTTATCTAGAACCCCAGTTGAACTAGTTTCAAATGCTTATAAGAAAATAATAAATAACATTGAAATTCTTAGAGAGAGAAAAAGTGCTCCACTTACTCTCGCTGAGAAGTTACTCTTTGGTCACGCTAAGGACGTCACAACTATTTCTTTAAACAAAGGCGAAGATTTTGGAGATTTCCTTCCTGACAGGGTAGCTATGCAAGATGCGACAGCACAAATGGCTATTCTTCAATTCATGCAAGCGGAACTACCTAAAACAGCTGTTCCTACAACAGTGCATTGCGACCACCTAATCCAAGCCTATGAAGGTGCTAATAATGACCTACAGGTGGCCAATAAAACCCATAAAGAAGTTTTTGATTTTTTGAGGTCTTCATCTGAAAAATATGGCATCGGTTTCTGGGGACCAGGAGCTGGAATTATTCACCAAGTTGTCTTGGAGCAATATGCCTTTCCAGGTGGAATGATGATTGGTACTGACAGTCACACTCCAAATGCAGGTGGAATAGGAATGATAGCCATAGGTGTCGGTGGAGCTGATGCTGTTGATGTTATGGCGGGCATGCCATTTAATACAAAAATACCAAAGTTAATTGGTATAAAACTTACAGGCTCAATAAGTGGATGGACCGCTCCAAAAGATATAATTTTAAAAGTTGCCGAAATATTAACTGTAAAAGGTGGGACAAATGCAATTGTCGAATATTTTGGAGAAGGAACAAAAACTATATCCACTACTGGTAAAGCAACAATTACAAACATGGGAGCTGAGATTGGAGCAACATGTTCAGTATTCCCTTTTGATGAAAAAGGTAAAGACTACTTAATCGCTACAGATAGAGAAGATTTAGCTAACTTAGCTGCAGAGAATATGGATATTCTTACTGCTGATGAGGAAGTATTGGAGTCTCCAGAAAAATATTTTGATCAAGTTATAGAGATTAATCTTGATTCATTAGAGCCACATATAGTAGGTCCTCACACACCAGATTTAGCAAGACCGGTCTCAAAGTTAAAAGAGGATGCACTCAAGAATGAATATCCAATAGCTATATCCAGTGCATTAATCGGTTCATGTACAAATTCATCTTATGAAGATATTGGAAGAGCAGCATTTATTGCACGTGAAGCTGCAAAAAAAGGACTTAAATCAAAAGTTCCTTTGATGGTCACTCCTGGCTCAGAACAAACTAGAGCAACAATTGAAAGAGATGGTTATTTAAAAGATTTGGAAGCAATTGGTGCGACAGTACTTGCAAATGCTTGTGGACCTTGTATCGGACAGTGGAAAAGAGATGATATCAAAGAAGGAGAGAGCAACTCAATTGTATCTTCTTACAATAGGAACTTTCCAGCTCGTAATGATGGCAATGCAGAAACTTTATCTTTCATTGGATCACCTGAAAGTGTTATTGGACTTGCCTTAGGAGGATCTCTTGATTTCGACTTTTTATCTGAAACTCTTACCAACGAGAATGGGGAGGAAGTAAAGTTAACCCCTCCTGTTGCAGATGAACTTCCTTCAGAGGGGTTTGAACAAACTCTTGAGGGATTTATTCAACCTTCGGAATCTACTGAGGGTATTGAAGTAATTATTGATCCCAACTCATCTAGGCTGCAAGTATTAGAGCCATTTGAAGAATTTAATAAAAATAACTACGACTCTTTAACTGTGTTAATGAAAGCAAATGGAAAATGCACAACAGATCATATTTCTCCAGCTGGTAAGTGGCTGCAGTTTAGAGGCCACCTAGAAAATATATCTCAAAATTTATTTATTGGTGTCAATAATTCCTATACAACAGATTCAGGAATGGGAAATAATCTATTAACCAATGAAATTATGTCTCTACCAGATCTCGCAAAAAGTTATCATGAAAACTCTATCAACTGGATAGCAATTGGAGATGAAAACTATGGTGAAGGTTCTTCTCGAGAACATGCAGCTATGGAACCTAGGTTTCGAGGTTGCAAAGTAGTCCTTGTAAAAAGCTTTGCAAGAATTCATGAAGCAAATTTAAAAAAACAGGGCATACTGCCTTTAACATTCGACAATAAAGATGATTATGAATTAATTGAACAGGATGATAAGTTAACAATTGAAGATCCTTCTAACATAGAGCCTGAAAAGCAGGTGATTGTCAATATTGAAAAATCTGATGGTAAAATTTTAGCTATTGCAACCAACCACTCACTATCCGATGAACAGATAACATGGTTCAAAGCTGGATCGGCCTTAAATTATATAAAATCTAGTTAATGGAAAAAATTTCAAGTACTTTAGCATCTCTTAGAAAAGAATATGGAAATAAAGAGCTCGATGTTAATGAACTTTCCGAAAATCCGATTAATCAATTCAAAAAATGGTTAGATGAAGCTATAAAAATTGAAGCAAATGAGCCGAATGCAATGGCAATTTCTACAGTAACAGATGAGAATAAGCCACGATCTAGATATGTTTTATTCAAAGATCTCGTAGAGGAGGAAATAATTTTCCATAGCCATTACGAGAGTCCTAAAGCGAAAGAAATCTTTAATAATCCTAATATTTCGGGTGTATTTTATTGGCCAGAGATTCATAGACAGATTAGATTTGAAGGTGTTTGTAAAAAAGCTTCACCAGAAGTATCTGATGATTATTTCAACTCAAGGCCTAGAGGTGGTCAACTGAGTGCTATTGTTTCAAATCAAAGCCAAAAAATACAGGGGAGAGACGAGATTGAAGAAAAGATAGCTGAATTAGAAATCAAATATAAAAATAAAGAAATCAAAAGACCAGATAATTGGGGTGGGTTTAGTATAAAAATAGTTTATTGGGAATTTTGGCAGGGAAGAGATAACAGGACCCACGATAGATTCTCTTATTCTTTATTAGATAATGAATGGAAAATAGAAAGGCTTTCACCGTAATATGAGGGAAATAAAAATAACAAAAGATTTTATCAATTCTAAAAATACATCTGTACTTTACGAGTCTGGCAATACAAAAGTTTTGATAACTGTATCAATTTCGGACAGGTTACCAAGATGGCTTGAGAATGGAGATTCTGGATGGGTAACTGCTGAGTACAGTATGCTCCCTGGTTCATCGGGCAGCAGGGTTCCTAGAAAATCTTATGAAGGTGGAAGATCTAAGGAAATCTCTAGATTGATTGGAAGGTCATTAAGAGCAGTTTGTAATTTGAAATTATTAAATGGATATTCAGTAACAGTGGATTGTGATGTCTTAGAGGCTGATGGTGGAACGAGAACAGCTTCAATTAACGGTTCATGGATAGCATTAAACGAGTCATTTAATAAATTAGTTGAAAATGGAAAAATGAATCAAAATCCTTTGATGAACCATGTTGCAGCTTTATCCGTGGGAATTGTTGAAGGTGAGTACATAGTTGATCTTGATTATAAAAATGATTCGAATGCCCAAGTAGATTTAAATATAGTATTAAATGATAATTTTGAGATTCTAGAAATTCAAGGAACTGCTGAGAAGAAACCATTCTCCAAAGAAGATCTTGATAAGTTATTTGAAATAACAAAACCAGAAATAGAAAAAATAATAACTCTTCAAAAAAACTAATGAATATACTTCTTGCAACTAAAAATATCAACAAGCATAGAGAAATTTCTAAAATATTAAAAGATACTGGTAACTTCCATCAAGCTATCTACAAAGAAGATTTATTAGATGTTGTGGAGGATAAAAATACAATTTTAGAAAATGCTCAAAAAAAAGCACATGAAATTTATGATCATTATCAGGTTCCTGTAATTTCCGATGATTCTGGTTTATTTGTAAATTCACTCGATGGGATGCCTGGCCTTCATTCAAAAAGGTATGCAGGAGAGAATGCAACCGATCTTCAAAATATTGACAAGCTGTTGGCAAACCTCATCGAAGAAGAGGATAGAAGTGCATACTTTCAAACAGTCTTATATTTCTACGATGGTGTAACTGAAATTTCTACAGATGGAATTCTTGAAGGTATCATTACTAAAAAACCTAGAGGTACAAATGGATTTGGATATGATTCTATATTTGAAAATAAGGGTAAAACCCTTGCTGAATTATCTTCAGAGGAGAAAAATAGTATTAGTCACCGCAAGATTGCTACAAATAAAATGATTGGAATTCTAAATGAAAAAATCTAGGAATCTTCTCATAGTATTTTTATTTTTATTCTTCTCAGCATGTGAAGCAACTTGGACAATGGAAATAGAACTTAATGATGATAATTCTGGAGATTACAGAATAGCTATTCTTCTTGACCAAGAAGCGCAGCTATACGCAGTAGAGACAGGCCAAACTTCTATTGGTGGTTTAAATGCCATACTTACAGCTATGCCAGATGGTTTTGGCTCAACTATTTACGAGGATAATGATAAATTGGGTATCTTAATCAGAAATAATTTTCAAAATATTGAAGAGTTCGAGAATCAATTAGAAATTCTTCGTGAAAATGAGAATACTGAACTGTTGCTACTCCCTTTATCTAATATTTCAATATCTTCTGATGGAAATAAAAGAACTATCTCAGGTTCTTTTGCAAAAATACTCAATGGTGCAGATGAAGAGATAGAAGGAATAGAAAATATTTATTCTGGTAGCTTAAGCATTCAGCTTCCGGGAAGAGTAACAGAACCAAAAATTGAAAATATTGTAGATAATAAAATAATATTTCAACACTCAGGTTTACTTGAGCAAACCTTCTTGATGTCATCAAACACACAAGAGTTAACACAAGTTTATGTTGTTGGTTTATTATTTTCCCTCTTACTACTTGGCTATATAATTGCTAGACAACGGAATAGAAATAAGTAATATTGATACATGATGAATATCATAATTATTAATTAAGGACAACGAACGTATCGTTGTTACCCTTGCATGGCAGGGGTTTTTTTTTAGATATGAAAATAGATATATTTGATACAACTTTGAGAGATGGCTTTCAGCAGGAAGGGATATCACCTTCTGTGAAGGACAAGCTTGCTATTGCAGAATTACTTGATGAACTAGGTGTAGCCTTTATAGAGGGTGGCTGGCCGGGTGCTTCACCCAAAGAAGAAGAATTTTTTGATAGGGCTAAAACTGAACTTAAACTTAAAAATGCAA
>CABXDM010000014.1 GCA_902510965.1 uncultured Candidatus Actinomarina sp. | reverse complement strand
GTTTTCCACTGAAATTGTTCTTCCTCAAAAAAGTTTACATATTTAATAGTCGTAGGCTTTACTCTGTAGTATCCAACGACATCATTATTAATTAAAAATTCATCTTCCATGTACTCTTTGAATGCTTCGGTCGTATTTAATACCAGCTCATAAGCTTTCTTTTTTTCATCTTCATCTTTGATTTTGTAGCACTCACCATCAATTTGTAGACCTTCGATGCCTTCTTGACCTTTTGGCCAAATAACAACGTGTACTCTTGGATTTAAGCGAATCTGTTCAGCTTTTCTTGTGGGGTTAAATGTGAAGAATACTAAGTCTTCACCATCTCTACTGAAGAAGACAGATGCACCCGAGGAGTTACCTCCAACACTTGTTGCAATAAACATTCTGTCAGCAGAATCTAGTACGTTTTCTATTTTGTTATCTAAAACTTTATTCATAAGCCTACAATAATACGCTTGTGAAATAATGCACAAAGTCTTATGTTTTATTTATAAATTTTTAATTCATATAGTATTAAAAGATGTTCAACGTCTTCAAAACACCAGAATTTAAAAAAGCTTTGTCCTTTTATAAGGAAGGAGTCAAAGAGAATAAAAGAAGCTTTATTGTTTCAATGCTTTCAGCAGTCGTGTGGTGTTTTTTAATAGTTATTCAGCCATACATAATCAAAAGGATAATTGATGAAGGTATTGTTGGCCAAAATCAACAAATATTAATCGTATTAATTTCGTTCATGTTAATAATCGGATATGTACGAGCAACAACTATTGGAGTACGAAGATTTTACTCAATGCATGTTTCTTATAATGTAGAAGCCGGAATTAGAAACAGAATATTTACACATATGCAAAAACTAGCGTTTAATTTTCATGATAAAGTTCCTACAGGCGAGTTAATGGCTAGAGCGTCTAGTGATGCATCCCAAGTTAGATTAGCCTTTGCCATTGCCCCACTAGCAACTGCCAATATATTATTGCTGATTATATTAAGTATTACCCTTTTAAGCCTTAGTTTGCCTCTGGGATCAATGGTTTTACTTTCTATACCAGCAGTGTTGTGGCTCGCATCTAATTTTTCTGCAAAAGCGATGGGTGTTTCCTTGAGGGTTAAAGAGGCCGAGGCTCAAATGACTACCGAGGTAGAGGAACAACTTGGTGGCATAAGAGTTGTGAAAGCATTTGGAAATGAAGAACTAGCATCTTCAAAAGTAGAATCAGCAATATCTAACATATACGATACATCCCTCGAATATCTGAACTTAAGAACGAGATTTGTCCCACTTTTTGAGCTAATACCAATGGTTATTACATTGCTTGTATTATTACTCGGAGGTTATTTATCAATAAATGAATTGATAACTCTTGGAGATTTTATAGCATTTACACAGTATGTCTTTTTGTTATTGTGGCCATTAAGAATTACAGCGTGGTTTTTATCTGAGATTCCCTCAAGTGTTTCTGCAGGTATAAGAATCCTAGAGTTACTTGATGAAGAACCAACAATCGTTGATGACAATTCAGATACAGCTTTTCCAGCAGAGGGGATAGGAGCTATAAAATTTTCAAACGTTACTTTTAAATATGGAAAAGAAAAAATCTTTGATGACCTCTCCTTCGAAATTGAAGGGAAGAAGACAGTGGCCATTGTAGGTTCAACAGGCTCTGGAAAATCGACGTTAGCATACTTACTACCAAGACTTTATGATATTGAGTCCGGAGATATTGAGATTGATGGTGTCAATATAAACAACGTTAAACTCAGTGAATTAAGATCTGAGGTAAGTCTTGCGTTTGAAGAAAGCTTTCTTTTTTCAAACTCAGCAAGAGAAAATATCTCTTTAGGTACTGATGAAGCATCAGAAGAGCAAATACAAGATGCTGCAAATATTGCTAAAGCGCATGAATTTATCTCTCAATTACCAGAATCATATGAGACGAAAGTTGGTGAGAGGGGTTATGGTCTCTCCGGAGGACAGAGACAAAGAATAGCTCTAGCTCGAGCAATCTTAAGACAGCCTAGGGTACTTATACTAGATGATGCTTTATCGGCAGTAGATGCCTCAACCGAAGAAGAAATAAGAGCTGAACTTAAAAATGTCATGTCAGATATGACAACACTAATAATTACAAACCGTGTTCCAACAATTGAACTATGTGATGACGTTGTCTTTATTGAGAATGGTAAGGTAAAGGCCCAAGGAAATCACACAGATTTAATTGAAAATGTTGATAGCTACAAAGCGTTATTTCTTGAAAGCCAATCTTCAGGTCTTGATAAATGAGCAACAATACTTTTTTAAGATCATTTAAGTTAGTACCGGAAATCAGTAGGCCGTTTCTTTGGAGCTCTTTAATAGCTCTGACAGGTTCAGGACTAAGAATGGTTGGCCCACAGTTGATTTCAAGAGGTATTGACGATGGAGTCTTGAAATCTGACTATCAGTATCTACTACAGCAAAGCTTCTTCTACTTCATCACACTAGTTTTGCTTTATTTCGTAGCAAGTAAAGCACTCTTAGCCATTGGTCTCGTTGGAGAATCTTACGTAAGGAGTATTCGAGAAAAACTTTTTAAACACCTTGCTTCTTTAGATATTAATTATTTTGAAAAGAACAAGACAGGTGTTCTTGTTGCAAGAATGACTTCCGATATGCAAAGCCTCAATGAATTCGCTAGAGAGGGTGCAAGTAGTGTGATAACCGCTCTATTAACAATTTTTGGGGCAACTGTTGCTGTATTTCTAGTAGACGTTCAATTAGCATTCCTATCTTTTCTTATCTTACCTCTACTTGGTGTCGCAACTAAAATATTTCGAAACCATGCTGATAAAACATACTGGGCAGTTAGAGAGTGGATTGGTCAGGTATTATCATCACTCCAAGAAGGAATATCTGGAGTCAGAATTATTCAGGCGTATGCTGATGAAAAATCACAATTTAATAGATTTAAAAATATTAATGACGAACATTTAAAAGCTAATATGCAATCAGCTAAAAATATAGCTATATATTTCCCCTTTCTTGAAATCACGCGGGTAACTTCTATAGCAGTAGTAATTTGGTTTGCTTCTTTAAGAATTAGTGAAGGAACTTTGTCTGTAGGAGAATTGGTCGCTCTCTTATTTTATTTAAACTATTTTTTCGATCCATTAATACAACTCTCATTTAATTATGATCTTTTAAGATCAGCAGGGTCTTCAATGAAGAAAGTATTTTCAATTTTAGACGAGGAACCTGTACTAAGCACTATGGGCTCTCAGTCCCCGAATATGGAGTCAAACAATGTAATTGAATTTGAAAATGTATCGTTTTCTTATGGTAGGGAGACAGTATTACACAATGTTGACTTTTCTATTATGAAGGGAGAGAAAATAGCAATTGTAGGGGAGACCGGTGCAGGTAAGAGCACTATAGCTAAATTAATTCTAAGGTTTTACCTTTCTACAGAAGGAGACGTTAAATTTTACAATGAGTCAGCAAAAGATGTAAGTCAAAGATGGGCTAGAAAAAATATTGCTTATGTTCCCCAGGAAAGTTTTCTATTTAGGGGCACTATCCGAGATAATCTAATATATTCCAATCCAACAAAAATAAAGCTAGAGCAGGAGCTAAGTGAGATAGGTGTATTGGGTTGGTTTGAAAGATATGAAAATGGTCTGGACCAAGAAGTTGGAGAGAGAGGCTCAAATGTATCTGCTGGAGAAAGACAATTTATCGCCCTTCTTCGTGCAGTTCTTGCAAAAAGAGAGATCATTGTTTTTGATGAAGCAACAGCCAATCTTGATATAGAATCTGAAAACTCAATCCTTGATGCTACCGATACGCTACTTGACTATCAAACTTCTATAGTTATTGCTCATAGGTTGGAGACAATCTTGAATGCAGAAAAAATCCTAGTAATGAGAGATGGGAAGTTGGTTGGCTTCGATAATCATGAAAATCTTTTAAGCGACAATGAAATATATAAAGATTTATTCTCTGCTTGGAATCTAAGTAGCTAGTTTATTTGACTCTATAATTCTAGTTTCAGCTAATTCACAATATTCATCATTAATTTCATAACCTACATAGTGTCTATTTAATTTTTGTGCAGCAATCGCTGTTGTTCCACTTCCGATAAATGGATCTAGTACTAAATCTTTTTCGTATGAGTACAAGTTAATAAATCTTTCTGCCAGCTCGACAGGAAAGGGTGCTGGATGACCAATCTTTTTTGCTCTTGCGGGATTAATATTCCAGATTGATAAGGTTGAATCCATAAATTCTTCTTTTTCTAGAGTAGATACACCCTTAACACCTTTCGACATACCATCTTTTGAAAAAACTAAACAGTATTCATGTATATCCCTGATTACTGGATTAGATGCTGATAACCAGCTTCCCCATGCAAAGTTTGCATTTGCGCCTTTAGACTTTTGCCAAATAATTTCACCTCTCATGAGGAAACCTAGATCAAGCATGATTTGAGTAAACATGTTTGAAAATGGTATATACGGTTTTCTTCCTAGATTTGCAACATTAATGACCAATCGACCACCTGACTCAGTGACTCTATATACTTCTTTAAAACACTGCTCTATAAGTTTCCAATAGTCGTCGTCACTCAAATCACTATCGCTTAATTTTCCTACATTGTAAGGAGGTGAAGTAACAGTTAGAGAAACACAATTATCAATAAGGTCATCCATTTTTTCAGCACTTTTATTAAAGATTAAATCCTTATGAGTAGACTCATTATTTTTTTTAATTTCTGTTTTACTTTCATCTACCTGAAATTTAGATACATAGCCCTTTCTTGACCCCATACCTGTTTCAAAGACTGATTTCTTCTTCATATGTTAAATATTAGATAGATTTTCCTCTAAAATTACCGAATGAGAAAATCTAAAAAATTAAGTATATTAATTTTAATTACACTTTTTCTTGTCTCTGTGACACCCGATAAAGCTGAAGCTAAACATTTTGAATTTCTAAATCAGATCAGGTTTCCTGTCGATCATATTAAGGCTCATTTTTATGATGATTGGAAGGAAAAAAGAGGCAACGGGGGTAGGCTTCATTTAGGACTAGACGTCAGAGCTCCAAAAGGCTCTAAAATAGTTGCAATTGCAGATGGTGAAGTTAACACTGTTTCTTACAATCCATTGTCTGGATATTATATTGCAATAGACCATAAAAATGGATGGATGTCCTTATATGTACATCTCGATGATGATGTAGTTGGCAATGATAATGCTGGTGGAAAAAGTGCTGCTTTTGCAAAAGATTTTAAAAAAGGAGATTTTGTAAGACAGGGTGAAGTAATAGGGTTTGTGGGAAATTCAGGTAACGCAGAGGGAACCGTTCCACATCTGCATTTTGAAATACAGTACTTAGGTACATCACAAGATATATATGACTTTGTACTTCAATCATGGATAAATTATGAAAAGGGTAAGCTGTTTCCAAAAAACACGAAGAATCTTCTAATTTATTAGGTTAATCACTTCTGTTTCAACTTCAGCCCTACCTTCGAAATCAAGTATGACGTCATGTGCTAATTGTTTATCTTTACAAATGATATAGACGAGACTTTCTGTAGACAGAATTTCTTCTGAAGGTTCAAATGGTGAAGTCCAGATAATTCGTTGAAGAGAGCTATTACCTATGGCTTCTAAAAAAACTGATCTTTGGGTGGTCTCATCGGACTCAAGGAAAACTCCACAGTATGCTCCGCTACTTGCGGTAGAGATATGAGAGTCATCTTTTAGATCCCCGATAGCTTTTTTACCAACAAACTTATCTACTGTCTTTTTTTGAACATTATCAGATACGAATAATCGAATATCTTGGTTCTGAAGATTTAACTTTTCAAGTAACGTTGCATCCATTTCATCAACAGGATTTATACATATAACTGGCATAATATAAAAAATTATACTTCCAAAATTTCTAAATCTATAACTCTTAGATTTTATTATTTAAACAGGACACAACTAGAATGATGTTATGGCAAATATAGATATTGATTTAGGTAAGTATTCGCTCGGCTGGTCCGATCCAGAAAAAAACGCGTTTAAGCCCGAAAAAGGTTTAAACGAAGACATTATTAGAAAAATGTCTGAAATTAAAGAAGAACCACAATGGATGCTTGATTATAGGTTAGACGCCTATAAAAAATTCTTAAAAAAACCTATGCCTGAATGGGTTGCAAAAGAAAAGCTTGCAGCTTTAGATTTTGATGATATTTATTACTATGTCAAACCAGCTGAAGAACAAACAGACTCTTGGGATATGGTTCCTGATGATATAAAAGAAACCTATGAAAAATTAGGTATTCCGCAAGCTGAAAGAAGTTATTTAGCAGGCGTAACCGCACAATACGATAGTGAAGTTGTCTATCATAAAAACAGAGAAGACTTAGAAAAGTTAGGTGTATTATTTTGTGATATGGACACTGCCGTTAGAGAGTATCCAGAATTAGTTCAAGAATATTTTGGAACAGTGATTCCATCCGGAGATAATAAATTTGCTGCATTAAATTCAGCTGTATGGTCTGGAGGTTCATTCATTTATGTGCCTAAAGGAGTCCATGTAGAAGATCCATTACAAGCATATTTCAGAATTAATGCTGAAAATATGGGTCAGTTCGAAAGAACATTAATTCTTGTAGATGAAGGAGCTTCAGTTCATTACATAGAAGGATGTTCTGCTCCTGTGTATACAACAGATGCCTTACATTCTGCTGTTGTTGAAATAGTAGTTAAAGCTTCAGGGACTTGTAGATACACAACTATTCAAAACTGGTCCAACGATGTTTATAATCTGGTAACTAAAAGAGCTCAAGCTTACGGAAATGCAACAATGGAATGGATTGATGCAAACTTAGGATCTTCTTTAACTGTTAAGTATCCATCAGTTCACTTAATGGAACCAGGCGCACATGGAGAAGTATTATCCGTTGCTTTTGCAAATTCAGGACAACACCAAGATACGGGAGCAAAGATGGTTCACGTAGCACCAGACACGACTTCTTTAATAACTTCAAAGTCAATTTCTAAAGGTGGAGGAAGAGGAGCTTATAGAGGTCTTGTAAGAGTAGAGGAAGGTGCTGAAACAGCGAAAAGTTTTGTTAGATGTGATGCACTCATACTCGACGATAATTCAAGATCTGACACTTATCCATATATGGAAATAGAAGAGTCTACAGCTGAAATTGGTCATGAGGCTACTGTTTCAAAAGTAGGAGAAGATCAGTTATTTTATCTCATGAGTAGAGGACTCTCTGAAGAAGAAGCAACCTCTATGATTGTTGCAGGTTTTGTTGAAGAGTTTACAAAAACGCTTCCAATGGAATATGCAATGGAATTTAACAAACTAATTGAAATAAATATGATTGAAGCCGGCGCTGTCGGTTAAATTAGATTAACAGGTTGATATTGAACAAGAATATAATTGATAAAAAAGTTCGTGCTAAAGAAAACAAGGACTTTGTTGATTTAACAACAAAAAATGAAGACTGGAAATATGTCCCACTTCAATCAGATATTAATAATCTTGAGTTAGGTGAAAATACGAATTTAGAAACTACAGATGGATTTCATGTAAATACAAATGGAAACACTTTTAATATCAATCAAGAAGTGGATGGGGTAGTTCTTACAGGTTTAAATGACATTGCAACACCTGTAATTGATGAGTCAATAAAAAGACCTGTTGATAAATTTCTCTTTCAGCAGATAACCAGAGCAACTGGTGGTTTTAGAGTAGATGTGAATGATGACGTCGTCGATTATTTCAAAATTAATTTTGAATCTGAGAAAAACACTATTCCGTATATCGGAATTAATGTTAATAAAAATAAATCTGCAAAATTCTTTATGAATTTCAGTGATCTTGTTAAGAGTAATATATACCCTTTGATAGAGCTTTACTTAGATGTAAATTCAAATTTAGAGCTAATCATTCAAGCTACTTCCTCCCATGAAATCAATTTAATTAATTCACTTTATGCAAAGCTTGAAAAAGACTCTGGTCTCTCTATTCACACTGTAAGTACCGGCGGGGTATTCTCACGGTCCCGAATGGATATAGATTTAATTGGTAATGGTTCAAATTTTAATATTGACGGTGTGTATTTTGGTGAAAATAAACAGGTGCATGACAACAGAGTATTTGTCAATCATTTAGGACAAAATACAACCTCGAACATGCAAACTAAAGGTGTACTTGGTGATGAAAGCACCTCTATATTTACAGGAACTATTCATATTGCTGAAGGAGCAACTAAAACAGAATCTCATCAGGAAAATAGAAATATTCTTTTAAGTGAAAAATCAAGCGCTCAATCTGTTCCCAATATGGAAATTTTGTGTGACGATGTTATTTGCGGACACGGTTCATCAGTAGGACCTATTGATGAAAATCTTTATCACTATGTCATGTCTAGAGGAATAAATAAAGACAAAGCTGAAAAACTACTTATTAAGGGATTCTTTAATGAAGTAATAAATAAAGACAGTTGGGACATTATCAATAGTGAAGTTGCCGCACAATTAATAAAAAAATATGACAATGTTTTGGAGAGGTCAAATAATGGGTAAAATCAAAGTTTTAAATATAGGCGATTTAGACAACAATCAGTCCAAGGTAGTAAATGTCGAAGATAAAGAGATAGCAGTTTTCAATGTAGATGGTGAATTCTTTGCGATAGATGACAAATGCTCTCATGCAGATGAATCTTTATCAGAAGGAGAAGTATATGACTGTAAAGTTGAATGTCCTGCGCACGGAGCTGAATTTGACTTAAAAACAGGTGAAGCCCTTACTCCGCCTGCGTCTAAAGGAGTTACTTGCTATCAAACAACAACTGATGAAAATTCAATATATATCGAAGTTGAAAAAGATGCTTAGCGTTCAAAATTTAAAAGTCTCCATAGGAGAGGTGCAAATATTAAAAGGTATTGATATGGAAGTACCTTCTGGAGAACTTCATGCAATAATGGGTCCAAATGGATCAGGTAAATCAACATTTTGTCATGCTGTAATGGGCAATCCAGATTATGAGCAATCAGGCTCAATACAAATTGGAGATACTGATGTATCAAAACTACCCCAATATGAAAGATCGAGCGCTGGTATTTTCCAATCATTTCAATATCCAGTTGGTCTTCCAGGTGTAACTCTAAATGAATACGTAAATGAAATAAATCCAGAGTTAAGCGATGATGAAATATTGGAACTATCTAGAAAATTCAATGTTGAACAGTTTCTTTCAAGGGACGTAAATGTAGATTTATCTGGTGGAGAGAAGAAAAGATCAGAATTATTCCAACTAGCAATAAAAAAACCAAAAGTTGCTTTACTTGATGAGATTGATTCAGGATTGGATATTGATGCTATCAAGTCAGTATCAGAGTTAATAAATGAAAATAGAAACAAAGACACATCTTATATTTTGGTTACTCATTACAGTAGAATTTTAAAATATTTAAATGTTGATCAGGTTCATATAGTAGTTCAGGGTAATGTAATTAAATCTGGTGGCGAAGAATTGATTGAAGAAGTCGATTCGAATGGATACACTCAATACCAGGAATAAGATTTGAACAAAAAAAATATGAGAATAGAAAAAGACTCAATGGGTGAATTTGAAGTTCCAGAGTCAGCTAAATATGGTGCATCAACCGCTAGAGCTGTTGATAACTTTCCAATATCAGAATTAAGATTTTCAAGAACTTTTATCAAATCCTTAGCTGAAATCAAGAAAGCTTGTGCAGTTGTAAATCAAAAAAATGGGCTACTTGATGAGAACATGGCTGATGCAATAATCAAAAGTGCCCAAGAGGTTATTGATGGGGATCATGATGAAGACTTTATTCTAGATATTTTTCAAACTGGTTCAGGAACCTCTACAAATATGAATGCCAATGAGGTAATTGCAAATCTAGCATCTGAAATGAGCGGTATTACCATCCATCCAAATGATCACGTAAACATGAGTCAGTCTTCAAATGACATTATTCCAACAGCTACAAATGTGGCCTCTGTTTTAGAAGTCTCACAAAGATTGATACCTGAATTAGAAAATTTAAGTAAATCACTCACAGACAAAGCAAAAAAATGGGAGAAAATCTATAAAAATGGACGCACCCATTTAATGGATGCTACGCCAGTTACACTTGGCCAAGAATTCTCTGGTTATGCGTCTTTAATTAAAGAGAGAACTAAAGATATACAAAATGCATTAGATAATGTACGAAAACTTGCAATAGGTGGAACTGCGGTTGGAACTGGCATTAATGCTCCAGAAAATTTTGGTAGTGACGTCTCAAAAGAATTAGAAGAATCTTTACAAACTTCCTTTCAAGAGGTAGAAAATCATTTTACGAGGCAGGGAGCTAGAGAAGAAATTGTACAACTTTCAGGTTCATTAAAGTCTTTAGCTGTATCTTTATTTAAAATTGCAAATGATATTAGATGGATGGGAAGTGGTCCAGTATCAGGATTAGGCGAATTGAAAATACCAGCACTTCAACCAGGTTCATCCATAATGCCTGGTAAGGTAAATCCTGTTATTCCTGAAATGATGATGCAGGTTTCAGCACAAGTAATTGGTAATGATTCTACAATTACATTTTCATCAGCAAACGGCAATTTTGAATTAAATACAATGTTGCCAGTTATGGCCCATAATATTTTAGAGAGTATTTCCATTCTTACTACAGGTACAAAAACATTTACAGAAAAATTAATAGTCGGGTTAGAAGCAAACACAGAAAAACTAGATGAAAATATACAAAAGAACTCTATTCTAGTTACGGCTTTAGTTCCCAAACTTGGATATGACACTGCAGCTGAAATTGCAAAGGAAGCTGTCGCAACAAATAATACTATAAAAAAAGTACTTCTAGAGAAAGCTCTACTGTCAGAAGATGAAATAGATAATCTTTTGGATATCGAAAAACTTATTTAATGTTTACAAAAGTCGCTATTGCCTCAGACCATGCTGGATATGAGTTAAAAAATTACATCCTTAATAATTTAGACAGCAATATTGTTGTAAATGATTTTGGCACAAACTCTACTGAAAGTTGTGATTTTCCAGATTATGCTTCCAAAGTTTGTGAGTATATCCTTGAAAATCAAGACTACAGAGGTGTATTGATTTGCGGTAGTGGAGTCGGTATGTCAATAGCTGCAAATAAGTTTGCTGGGATACGTGCTGCAAATGTGAACGACAAAGTAACAGCTATACAGAGTGTTGAACACAACAATGTAAATGTTCTCTCACTTGGATCTAATAATATTAACAGTGAAGATGCAATGGATATAATTTCAGCTTTTCTTGAGGCAGTGTTTACAAAAGAGGAAAGATATTTAAGACGAATTAATAAGCTATCTAACTAATCAATTATTAAAAGATTTTTACCTTCAAATTTCTTTGTACCATTTACATAACTAAAATACTTTCTACATTCACAGGATTGGTATTCAATATCTATAGGATAGAATTCTCTTTTTGCGGTTGGCCAGTATTCTTGTTGTAATGAAATCATCTTAGTTGCAACATCTTGATGGTTATCTAAGCCTAAATAATCTTCTAGTCTGTCTAAGTAAGGCTGTGCACCTATCCCTGTTGGAACTTCGGAGGTAATTGGAATCACATCCTCTCTAAACCAGGCAATATCTATTAAAGCCATGAAAATAGGGAAGTCATTCTCCATTTTAAATAACTCATTAACACTGTTTGTTGCTTTGATAACATCTAATTCTGAATCTAAAATAATATCTACAAGATCTTCCTTTATCTCATTAAAAAGATAAGTAGCAGTGTCTAATCTGCTGTAGGTTTTTCCCATCCACATTACATCTTGGACGGGGTAGGCATTAAAGTTTTCCCATTGTGTTGACTTTGAAAGTTTCACTCTAAGAGCATCAGTACTTTCTAAATCTTGATGATTTAATTGATCCAGTGTCTCCTGACGATTGCACCATCTTCCAAAAAATAATGCTTGAATTAGTCTTGGGAGATCATTTTTCAGGGGTTCGGCAAATGATATTATAGATTTACTGACTTTATCATCTTCTCTAAAAACATTTAAAAATCTTCCTTTTTGAAAAATTTCATCATCACTCCAAGGGAAGATTTCTCCCTTTTCTCTCTTTAGACGAATATTCTCTCTTTCTATACAGTAATCAAAAAAACTCCTAACAGGATTTTCTATGATTAGTCCATCTAGAGAAGTTGTATATTTATTTATTGTCATATCAAATAGATATCTGCCAAATAGCTCTAATCCAGTCATCTTTTATTTCATTTCTGGCAAAAACCACTATTCCTATGGCACCATCTTCGTAGACTTCTCTCATTGATGTTCCAGTGGTATAAACATCATCTGCAATTAAAAGAGGATCGGCAGGATCATTGGTACAGTATTGTTTAAGTGCGTTTTCAAATGGGATTCCTCCTCTAGGAATACCTCTTACAGCTCTAAAAGTAATTTTTTCACTAACAATCTTTGCTAAAGCCTCATAATCATTATCACTTAATGCATCACATTCAACTTTCCATGTTAGAGGCAATCCTGCATGAGAAATAAAATCTTCTTTAATAAATAAGTTCATAACAACTTTCTTAATTTTAGCGGATTAAAGCAAACAGTTCCCAGACTTATATGATCTGCACCGATATCTTGATAGTACTCTACGTCTTTTTTAGTATAAATCCCCCCACCTGCAATTATTGATATCTCTGGATAGTTATTTTTAATATGCTTTATGAATTTTGTTGTATATGGAATAAGTTCTTTCCCACTCAACCCTCCTTTTTCAACCGGCAAGGTATTACAAGCATGGATTTGTTTAAATTTAAGTACATTAATAAAATATTCAAGTTCTTGAAAGGTAGTAAGTGGTGAGATTTTACCGATAAACCATTCTCTTGAAGTAGGATCAAATGTTTCTATCCCACCTGTGTAGTGTTCGTCAATATTAGGACATGACATATTAATTTCTAAATTAAAATTATCTGGGATTTTATCTGAAAATTTAATCCAGTCATCTTTTTCGATTCCAGCTATCGACAATACGTGTCCATCTTCATGTTGAGGAATGCCTTTTTCAATTCCTGGATTTCTAAGGCCAATTTTATTAACCCAGCCACGTTTTGTGTACCTTAGAGTTTTTGCAATCTGTACAATACGACCAGTTCTTTTTTCAATTGTCCAACTTCCCGAAACTGAAATAGTTTTTTTTGTTTTGATGTAATTACCAAATGGGGCAGAAATGAACTTTTTCATAGTTTAAGTTTTTCGACTACATAATTAATATTTTGTCTTATAGACCTTCCCATCACTAAATAACTTGCACCATCTCTTATGGCTTTTTCAGGAGTAGTAATATTTTTCTGATCATGACTGTCATCATTTTTTAAACGTATTCCGGGAGTAACAATAAGCTCAAATAATTCTCTAGTTTTAACTAGTTCAGAAGGAGGGCAAATAACACCATCTATTTTTGACTCCTTCGCAAGTAGGAACTCTTCATATACTTTTTGGCTTATTTCAGGACTATAAGCTTTGCTAGTAAGCGCACTGCTAACACCAAGCAGTTTTAGATTTTCAGATTTACTTTCTTTTGCCGCAAGTAATGCTTCTTTTCCGGACGCTATATGAATAGTTAAATAGTCAGCACCTATATTTCCAGCACTTATCGCTGCAGCTTGAACTGTATTTGGAATATCATGTAATTTTAAATCTAGAAAAACAGTCCATCCATCTTTTTTTAACTTTTCAACTGAAGACGGACCTTCTGAAGTAAACATCTCTAAGCCCACTTTTACTCCATATATATTTCCTTTTAAGATTTCTAGCTCTCTTGAGAAATTATCTAAATGTTTCCCATCTAAGGCAAAAAAGATTGGCTTAACTGACATCTTGGATCGCCCCTATGTCAACTAATGCATTATTATTTTCAACATATGCTTCAATAAAAGCTTCAGCTTCTCTTACTGAAGATACAACTGCTACTCCCGAATCGTGAGCTAGCCTCCTAATTTTCCACCCATCGGTATATTCATTTGCAAAAGTAGGAGTATTTATGACCACAGATATAAGATCTTTCTCCATGATTGTTAGAGAAGTAGGCGCTTCATCATCTGCCCTCCCAACTTTTATTGACTCAATGTTGTTTTTTGACAGAAACTCAGAGGTTCCTTCAGTTGCATAAATCTTAAATTCTAAATCTTTATATTTTCTTATTGTTTTTAAGAATTTATTCTTATCTTCATCGCTCAAGGTAATAAAAATCCCTTGTTGCTTTACTCCAATTTCTACTCCTGCTGCTGCATAAGCTTTATTCAAAGCAATGCCTAATTTACTTCCAATTCCTAAAACTTCCCCAGTTGCCTTCATTTCGGGGCCAAGCATAGTATCTTCTGCAGGAAACCTGGACCAGGGAAAGATTGCTTTTTTTACTGCTATTTTGTTAGTTTTTGAACTTAAATAATCTGTATCTTTGAGGATATCTTTTATTTTATGCCCCAACATAATGAGTGTTCCTGCTTTAATAATTTGATTTTTTGTTACTTTTGCAACAAAAGGCATTGTTCTTGAAGCTCTTGGGTTAGCCTCTAATATGTATAGTTCATTTTCTTTTATTGCAAACTGGATGTTAAGCAAGCCTCTTACATTTAGACTCAGAGCAAGTTTTATACTTTTATCTTTAATCTCAGTCAGCATTTTTTCTTCAATACTGTAAGGAGGCAGCACTGCAGTAGAGTCACCACTATGAACACCGGCTGGCTCAAGATGCTCAAGTATTCCAGCAATAACTACATCAGTACCATCACTAATTAAATCAACGTCAATTTCTATAGCATTGGTAAGGTATTCATCCACTAAGAGAGGGCCTGAATTGAACGGATTCCCATCTTCGTCACTTTTGGAAAGTACATCTAAGTAGTTACTAAGTTCAATTTCGTTATTAACGACTCTCATAGCTCTACCCCCTAAAACATAGCTCGGCCGAAGTAAGACAGGATATCCTATCTGAGTAACTGAATCTGATAACTCTTTTACATTTGCTGCAATATTTGAGATTGGTTGCTTTATATTTTCTTTGGTACAAAGTTTTTGGAATAACTCTCTATCCTCAGTTGAATCTATAACTTCAATACTGGAGCCAGCAATAGTGTATCCTTTTTCAACAATTTTTTCTGCTAATTTAAGAGGTGTCTGTCCGCCTAGTTGGATGATTACGGACTTTGGATTTTCCCTCAATAAGACAGCTTCAACCTCCTGCCAATTCAATGGCTCAAAGTACAATTTATCGGCTGTGTCATAATCAGTCGAGACAGTTTCTGGATTTGAATTTATCATTATTGCCTCATATCCATTTTCTTTAAGAGCATCAACACCATGTACACAGCAATAATCAAACTCTATACCCTGTCCTATTCTGTTTGGCCCTGATCCGATTACCACTACTTTTTCTTTATTACTAGAAATATCATCATCTTCTGTTCCGGTTGTTGAGTAAAGGTATGGTGTAATTGATGAGAATTCAGCTGAACAAGTGTCTACAAGTTTATAAACTCTATTTTTTGAAAGTTCATCTTTAATATCTTTGATATCTATATCGTCTTCAGTCCAACCAAGCATTTTTAGAATTGTCGTTGGTGTTGCTTCTTGATTAACGTTAAAACTTTTTTCAATTTCAAATAAAAACCATTCGTCAATATAACTGAGATTAGAAATCTTGGAAACACTCCAGTTTCTTCTTAAAGCTTCTAGCACTGCAAAAATTCGTCTCGGTCGAGGTACAGCTATTTCTTTTTCAAGTTCTAACCTGTCTAAGTTTATAAAGCGATTATCTATGTTTCTTATCCCTGTTTTACCTATCTCAAGTGATCTTATTGCTTTTGTTAAACTTTCGGTGAAAGTAGAAGCCATAGACATAACTTCACCTACACTTTGCATTGAAGTACCAAGCACATCGTCCGTTGATGGAAATTTAGGGAAATCAAAACGCGGAATCTTTACTACAACGTAGTCTTGAACTGGCTCGAAACTAGCTGGTGTAGAACCTGTTATATCATTAGTTAGCTCTGTTAGGTTATATCCAACCGCAAGCAGTGCTGCAAATTTGGCAATTGGAAAACCTGTTGCTTTTGAAGCTAGTGCAGAAGATCTTGAAACCCTTGGATTCATCTCAATCACACGTCTTTCACCATTTTGAGGATTCACTGCGAATTGAACATTGCTTCCCCCGGTAGCAATTCCAATTGTTTCAAGACACAAAAGTGCTTCATCTCTCATAAGTTGATATTCTTTATCAGAGAGAGTTTGGATAGGAGCAACAGTTATCGAGTCTCCAGTATGTATACCCATTGGGTCTATGTTCTCAATCCCACATATTATTACACCATTTCCATCATTGTCCCTCATCACTTCAAGTTCAAATTCTTTCCACCCGTAGATTGATTCTTCAATTAATACTTCCTGAGTAGGAGAAGCCTTAAATGCATTTTCAAGTTTCTCTACTAGTTCTTCATCTCCATAGACCAAACCTGTTCCACCACCTCCTAAAATATATGATGGTCGAAGCATGAGTGGATAACCAATTTGTGCGCCTGCAACGATTCCCTCGTCAACTGTTTTTACATAATGCGCCTTTAGAGTTGCGATTCCTACTTTCTCCATTGCTTCTTTAAATTTCCATCTATTTTCAGCTATTTCAATTGAGGAAGCCGAAGCACCTAAAACTTTTACGTTAAATTTTTCGAACACACCATCTTCGTACAAGGCCATTGCTAGATTTAGTGCTGTTTGACCACCTAAGGTTGGAAGTATTGCATCCGGTCTTTCTTTCTCAATAATCCTTTCTAGAAACTTTGTAGTAAGAGGTTCTATATATGTTGCATCTGCCATAGAAGGATCTGTCATTATTGTTGCTGGGTTAGAGTTAACTAAAATTACTTTATAGCCTTCACTCTTCAATGCTTTAGCAGCTTGAGATCCTGAATAATCAAATTCACATGCTTGGCCAATGACGATTGGTCCAGCACCTATAATTAAAATACTTTTTATACTTTTATCAATTGCCAATTTTACTTCCTAACATTTGGAAAAAAGGATCAAATAGTTTTAAGCCATCAGTTGTTCCAGGACCAGATTCAGGATGAAATTGTACAGAGTAAGCATTTGATTCCCATATAGAGATTCCTTCATTACTCCTATCATTTAGGTTTACTGCATATTCAGTAATCTTTCCAAAATTTGAATGCTCAAATTCATTCTCTGGGAATTCAACTGTGAACCCATGGTTCTGTGAAGTAATAAGAGCATTCTTAATGCCACTTACCATTACCGGGTGATTTGAACCATGATGACCAAAATTAAGTTTTTTTACATTTAATCCGCAAGCAAGACTCAGGATTTGGTGTCCTAGGCAAATACCAAATAAAGGTAATTTTCCAATAAGTTCTCTTATTGTGTCGACTACATTGATTAAAGATCGCGGATCACCAGGACCATTTGAGATAATTAAGCCACTTAATTCAAGTGAGATAATATCTTGAGCAGTGGTTTTTGGATCTACGAATACACATTCAAACCCAAAGTTTTTAATTACATTGACAATACTTTGTTTAGCTCCTAGGTCTAAAATTCCTATTTTATTTCTTGTTGAATTCGTATCATATTTACTTCTGCCAGCTGTAAGTGCTGAGTTGTCCCCGATAATATTTACTGATTTCTCAAGTAATTCTTTTAGTTCAGAAGAATTTAGGCCAGTACCAAATGCAAACATACTAGAACCTACATCCCTTAGGTAAGAAGTTATCGACCTTACATCAAACCCCCCTGAATATGGTATCTCATATTCTTTAAGCCAGGAAGTTATTGATTGCTCAGCTCTCCAGGATGACGGGCTAGTTGTGAAACTAGTTCCAATCGCACCATTGACTCTTGGTCTTTCAGATTCAAAGTCAGTTTTAGATAGTCCATAATTTCCAATATGGGATGAAGTGAAAGTTATTATTTGATTCACATAAGAAGGATCACTTAAAATTTCAACAAATCCAGTCATTGCAGTATTAAATATAAGCTCTCCAGTTGATGGATGAAAGTCTTCTGTTGTCCAACCTGTAAACTCTTTTCCTTCTTGATTTATTAACAAAGCTTTTTTATACATAAATACCGTTAGTTTCAATTAATGTTGTATTGCCTTCAAATAATGAATTTTTTGGTTCTGAAATTGTATAAAATTCTTTATCACAAATTTTCCACTCAAAAGTTCTCATTTGATTTATTTTGTAACCAATGTCTGAAAGTATTTTTCTTGGATTTATATCTAAAAACATTACTAAATCATCTAAGTTAAATATTTTTGACGAGTAAAGCATGGGAAAGGACGACTCTAATCCAACTACACCTCTTGAAGCTTCTTTAAAATTTACTACTTTATCATTTTTTGGATGCGGTGCATGATCTGTTGAAATTACATCAATGGTTCCATCTTTCAGACCTGCAATTAGTGCAAGCCTATCATTTTCAGTTCTGATTGGTGGATACATTTTATACTTTCCATCACTTGTATCCAAATTTTCATTGTTAGCAAGCAAATGATGCGGTGTAACTTCTGCTGTTACTGGGAGATTATTTATCTTTGCTTCTCTAATTAATTCGACACTTTCGATTGTTGAGAGATGTTGAGCGTGGTATCTAGTTCCATATTTCTCAACTAATTTCAGGTCCCTGTTTAGTATTTCTGTCTCTTCGGATATGTGAATTGCCTTTAAATGAGAATTATCATTAGGAGGAGCAATATCACCTGGCATCGTATGACAACTTTTTTCACAATGTTGAAATACTGCCGCCCCTACATCCTTTATAGATCTAAAAATATTCTCAGCTAGATTATCATCTACAACAGATAATCCATCATCAGTAAATATAAACACACCATGTTCAGTTAATTTCTTGTAATTAATCGGCTCTTGTCCTGCCAGTCCTTTAGTAAGTGATGCTGTTCTATGAACTTCTATACTTAAAGAACTGTCTAGTTTACGAGCCTCCTCTAATGCTTCTAAACTATCTATTATCTTTGATGAATTAGGCATTGCAAGGATTTCACTATAACCCCCATTCTTAGCAGCCTGTTCGATGTCTTCTTGTTTGATAAATTTGCTGCCAGGATATCTTGTATGGGTATGAAGATCTAAGAAACTATTTATTTGCATTAAATTTTTCCTAAAGCATACAAGAAACTTGCTATTCTTGCGGGAACACCAAGGGCGAGCTGCTCAATATATTTAAATTTAATATTTTCAGATGCTTCTTTGGAAATTTCGACCCCAATATTCATTGGCATGGGATGCAGGAACATAAATTCAGGCGAAGTTCTATCTATTATTTTACTTGTTAGTTGGTAAGATTGTATGTATTCATTTAGGTCATAATCCTCGATATTATCAATCCTTTCACTTTGGACTCGAAGGAGATTAATAGTTGATTTTGAAGAGATTACTTCCTCCCAATCACTAAAGATGTAACATCCTTCTATTTCCTGAGGCATAAAAAATTCGGAAGTAAAGATTCCAACTTTAAATCCAAGTAAATTAAGAAGTTCTTTAGTGGACGAATATACCCGTGAATGTTTAACATCTCCAATAAAAACTATTGGAATATCAACATCTAACTTTTTGTACTTTAATAATGTCGCTACATCTAGAATTGATTGTGTTGGATGTGAACTTTTACCAAAACCAGCACTTATAATTGCAATATTTTTGAAATTTCTATATTCTTCAATATTATTTTTACTTGTACGGATAACAAGCGATTCTACACCAAGCGAAAGAAGTGTTTGGATTTCATGATCAAGTGATTCCCCTTTAGTTTTAGAAGACGTAATGTCATCTAACATGATCAAGTCTAGGCCAAGTTTTTGTGCCGCTATTGTAAAAGAGATTTTGGTTCTAGTCGACGGTTCATCAAATTTTATGACTGAATGTCCGTTTATATTATATTTTTCACCATTTTGGATTTTTAATGTTGTTTCAAGAATTGTTAAAGCTTTAGTTTTATCAATGTTTTTAAAATCTAGTAGGTGATTCATTAGTTCACTACAACTTCATCTTTTCCGTCAACTTCTTCTAAGTACACAGAAACATATTCACTTTCACTAGTGGGTATATTTTTGCCGATAAACTTTGGAGAGATAGGAAGTTCCCTATGACCTCTATCTATCAAACAGGCTACAGAAATAGATTTTGCTCTTCCAGAGAAGATAACAGCTTCCAAAGAAGCTCTCAGGGTCCTACCGGTAAAAATTACATCATCAATGAGTACAACATCCCGATCTGTAGGATTTATTATTAAGGAAGATTTATCGCCTTCTTTTTCAAGGTCATCTCTAAAAGGCTTATAGTTCACGGTATCTAAATCATGAGAGTAGTTAAAGCTTTCAAGATTACTAGATATCCTTTTAGCTAAATGATCACCTCTTTTTGGAATACCAATTAGAAGGGGGTTAACAATATCTGTTTCTATAATTTCTTTACTCACTCTATAAAGAGTTTTGTTTATGTCCATGACATTCCTTTCGATACTCACAGGTATCATTTAAAGTCTTCTTTATAGTAACAAATTTATAAAGTAAATGCTTAGTTATCTATTCTCTCTAAAAAATGGAATACCAATATTATTAGGTGCTCCGGTCCGACCACCTTTGTATATAGTTAAGACCACGAGAATTATAATTGTGATTGCATAAGGAGTAATTTTGACAAGGTATGGGCTTAATTCAAATCCATAAGTCTGCAATCTGGGAACTAAAGCCTCAAGAAATCCAAATAACACAGCACCAATGGCTGTTCTATAGGGTTTCCAACCCCCAAAAATAACTAACGCTAAAGCAATCCATCCACGACCTGAAGTCATATTATCAGTCCAATATGGTACGTAACTTAATGTAAGATATACACCTGCTAAACCTGAAAATCCACCTCCGACACAAGTTGCAATAAATTGTGTTTTATTTACATTTAAACCCATTGAGTCAGCTGCTCTAGAGTCTTCGCCAACAGCTTCAAGTCTCCTTCCAAACATAGTTTTTTTAAGAATGAATGATGTGGCAACCATAAGGAAAATGGCTAAATAGAAAATATAATTTTGGCTTATTAAAACTTCATAAATGTTGCTTGGTTCGTCAATGTCTATCAGACTTTCTATTTTTACAGGCAATTTTTTACCTACATACTTCTTACCCATTAGGGCTGATAAAGAAAGTCCTAATATTGTCAAGATCAACCCAGAAACAGTTTGGTCTTGTTTTAAGATAACTGTTACAAAAGCGTGTAAAGATGAAAATAAGGCAGCAGAAAAGATTCCAATCAATACTGAAAGGAATAAATTTCCAGTATTTACTGCAACCATGAAACCGCTTACTGCACCAACTGAAATCATCCCTTCAACACCAAGGTTAAGAATTCCTGATTTTTCTGTTACTAACTCTCCAAGAGCTGCAATGAAGAGTAATGTTGCTGCTTGCAGAGTAGCATTTAAAAGGCCCATTAATTGAATATCAAACATCTTCCGAAACCTTCATTATCTTATAGGTAAAAAAGAATTGAGAGATAAGTGCTCCAAATAATGTTGTGGCCTGGATAACATCTGCAATATAACTGCTAACCCCCATAGTTTGTATGACGGTCCCTCCAATAGTTAAAGCTCCAAATAGTGATCCGACTAAAAAAATACCTAATGGTCTCATACCAGTTATGGCTGCGACAATAATAGCGGTATAACCAAATCCTTGTGATAATCCAGTTGAGACTCTATGAGTCTGACTAAGTAATTCAACGCCTCCAGCTAAACCAGCCAAGCCACCCCCAATTAACATAGCTATAAATGCTTTCTGTTTTGCGTTAATACCTGCATAAATTGCAGTTAATGCTGAACCACCTGATATACGCAGTTCATAACCAAAAACTGATTTTTCTTTAAGGTAGTACACACCAGCTGTACACAAGATACAGATAATAAATCCATAGCTTAATCTTCCAAAAATTGTAGGTAAATATACTTCTTTCCCAACATATGTAGCCGCAGGAAAGTTTAAAGAGTTAGGATCTTTCCAAGGGCCATTTACAAGGTAGACAGTAAAGCCAATAATGATGTAGTTGAAGAGTAACGTAGTAATTATTTCATTTACTCCAAATAGAACCTTTGCTGCAGCAGGAAGCAGTATACATATTGAACCACCTATAAATGCTGAAAGTAGTAGAAGAATTATTGATAATTTTGAATTTGAGATTTCATAGCTTATGTACATGAAATTTAAAGCTATTCCACCCATAAATATTTGACCCTCAGCGCCAATATTCCATAATTTAACTGAATTAATTATGGAGATTCCTAGCCCAGCAAGTATTAAAGGAGTGGCCTTATTAAGTGAGGAGCTGATGCTCTTTAAGCTACCAACTGACAATCGTAGCATAAGCGAGAAAACTTCTATAGGATTTTGGCCCTGGACTAAGAGAATTATTGAACCAATAGTTATACCAACAGAAAGTCCTATCAAAAAAGAATAAAATGTTGATAAGTCATTAGTAACAATTTTCTTTGAGATTAGATATTTATTCAATTGAGCCTGCCATAGCTAAACCAACGCTTTCAATATCAGCCTCATCTATTTTGAACTCTCTCACTATTTGTCCTTCATATAAAACGATTATCCTGTCACTTAATTTAAACAATTCATCCAAATCCTCTGAAACTAACATTACAGCAGCTCCCTTATCTCTCTGTTTGATGATAAGTTCATGTAAGGCCTCAACTGCACTTACATCCAGACCTCTAGTTGGCTGTGCA
>CABXDM010000013.1 GCA_902510965.1 uncultured Candidatus Actinomarina sp. | reverse complement strand
GCTAGGAATCTCCTCTTTGACTTCTATTGGTATTAATGCTGCAATAATTGGCATGGTTGCACACGGTGTAATTACCGGCTTACTTTTCTTCTTATCTGGATCGATGGCTCACACCTATCACACCAGAGATATGGGAAGACTTGGTGGAAATATGAAACTTTTACCCAAAACTGGGGGATTACTGGCATTTACAGCAATGGCCTCACTTGGACTACCAGGACTAGCAGGTTTCTGGGGAGAATTTATGGCTCTATTAGGAGCATACAACCCATTACCAGGACTAAATATCACAATATTTAGAATATCCATGGTTGCTGGGGCAATAGGTACAGTTCTGACTGCTGGTTATCTACTCTGGATGCTTCAAAGAGTTAATTTAGGAGAGCCAAATGACGAATGGAAAGATAAAGAACTCCATGATGCAGATGCATACGAATTAGCAGCTTGGATACCCCTCGTTATTTTAACGATCTTAATTGGCGTATTCCCTAAGTTAATTTTCGGATCTACAAATGATGCTGTAATCAGTTTGGTTACTAAAGCATTCGGAGGCTAATATTTCCATTAATTACCTTGCAATTTCTAGTGAATTAATTGTTGTTTTTACGATTATAGCTACAATATTTTTCGATCTCATTTTGCCAAGAAGGTCAAAATTTTACATAGCGTTAGTTGCACTGCTGGGATCATTGATTTCCTTCCTACCTCTTATTTTTCAGTGGGTAAACTATGAAAACCCAATAATCCTTTTTGAAGGAAGCTATGTTATTGATAAATTTTCTATTATCTTAAAAGGACTTTTTATCTTGGTGACCTATCTTACATTCCTGCTTTCAATTAACTTTATTGAAAGTGACAGATATTACCAGGGGGAGTATTACTACCTACTATTAAGCTCCCTACTCGGAGCATTGGTTGTTACATCATCAAGAGATATGTTGACACTTTTTATTGGCATTGAATTAGCATCCGCACCTATGTTTTTATTGTCTGGCTGGAAAAAAGGAGATCAAAAGTCTAATGAGGGAGCAATTAAATTTTTCTTACTAGGAGTATTATCTGCATCACTCATCTTGTACGGATTCTCTCTACTTTACGGATTGACTGGAGAGTTAATCTTTTCTGAAATTTCTAAAATTTTACTAGTAACTAATCTTTCAACATCACCAGCTGCATTATTGAGCGTAATGTTAATACTTGCTGGCATAGGTTTTAAAATTTCCGTTGTACCCTTTCATTCATGGGCACCAGACACATATGAAGGCTCACCACTCCCAGTAACAGCTTATTTATCAGTTAGTTCTAAAGCGACAGGTTTTGTAGCCCTAATGATTATCCTTACAAAGGTCTTCCCAGATTCAGGTTCAAGTTGGGGTATTGTATTGGTCTTTATTTCAGGTCTAACAATGTTCATTGGAAATTTATCTGCTCTTCAACAATCAAATCCTGTACGGCTTTTAGCATATTCATCAATAGCTCAAGCTGGATTTATTTTAGCTCCACTTGCAGTAGCTGGAATTTCTGGAGACTATGCTGATGGAATTTATGCCAGCGTCACGTATTTAATTATTTATGCATTCATGAATCTGGGGGCATTTCTTGTTGTAAATGTTCTTATAAATACCAGTGGCAGCAATGATATCTACGAATGGGGAGGCCTAGCAAAACATCAACCTCTAACAGCTATTTTTGCAACTGTATTTTTCTTCTCACTTGCAGGAATACCCCCACTAGGTGGTTGGTTTGCAAAGTTTGTTGTCTTTAGAAGCTTGCTAAGCACTGGTGAAGTCTATGGAATAATATTGGCGATTATTGGTGCGATTAATGCAGTGATTGGTCTTGTTTTCTATGCAAGAATTTCAAAAATAATTTGGATGGATTCTCCATCTGAAAATATAACAATCAACACCAAACCTGTACTGTTGAGCCCCTTAAAAGTAGTTGGTTTCATAAGTCTGGTGATTACATTTCTTGCAGGAATTTTTCCAAATATTTTTTCAAATCTAGGTAATGCTTCGGCATTATTTTTTAATAGTTAATAAGGTTGTCTAGCTTTAATTTTATAAAATATCTTCAAGAAAAATATCAACGTAACGACATATTTTTTGATGAATACATGGAAGAAAGTCTTTATTCAGAATCTGGGTTCTTTAATACTACAAAAGTCCGATCTAACATAGAAGGTGATTTCCTAACGTCACCTGAAGTATCTAAATACTTTGGAAAATTTATTGCACATTGGATGAATGAAAATAAAATTAAATCTAATGTTGTAGAAATTGGTGCGGGTACTGGCTCATTGGCTTTACAGATTCAAGAATATTCAACAAATAAACTTTTTCTTGTAGAAAAATCAAATACTGCATTCAGAATTCTGAAACAAAAAGAATTGAATGTTTTTGAAACTTTGGATTTGATTCCAGTAGATAAAGTCAATTTAATATATATGAATGAAGTACTCGATAATATACCTTGCTCTATTGGTGTATATGAAGAAGGTGTATGGCTTGAAAAAATTATTAAAATAGAATCTGATTCACTAAGTTATGAATTAGCACCTATGAGGCCTGACAATTTAACTTGGATAGAATCTAACAATATTCAACCCTTAGATGACATTGAGATTGAGATTCAGAGAAATGCAACAAAATATCTTGAAGATATTGTATCAAAATTTAATCCTAATTATCTTCTCATAATTGATTACGGTTATGAATTTTCTGAAAGATCAAGCATCCCCTACAAGTCACTTATAAGAACCTATAAGAATCATCATCTTGCAGGTGAAACATTGCTTCAACCAACAACAACTGATATAACCTATGATGTAAATTTCTCTAGTATAGAGAACTGTTTATCAAGATTAGATTATGCAGTCGAACTCCACACGCAAAAAGAATTTTTACAATTGAACGGCTTTGAATCTTTTTATAAAAAAATTCAATCTGAATTTCAAAATGCTGACGGATTAGATAAATTAAAAATCAAGTCTGATCTTGTTGGTTTAGAGGCAATTAACAATAATCGTGGTCTAGGTGGGTTCAAGATGCTTATTGCAAAAAAAATATAAACTACACCATTTATAATTAATAACATGAATCAAGTAAAAACAACTGCTCTGTTGACCCTAATGAGTCTTGTTGTTCTTTTTACAGCACAAACACTTGGTTATAACTTAATTTTTTCTATTGTTTTGGCTGGAATTTTTAACTTTTTAATATATTTCTATTCTGGGAAGATTGCACTTTCTTCTACTAAAGCAATAGAAATTAGAGATGGGGAGTATGAAGAGGTGAGAGGAATTGTTAAATATCTTATCCAAAAAGAGAAAATGCCCATGCCTCGATTGTACGTTATTCAAAATGATCAACCTAATGCATTTGCAACTGGAAGAAATCCCAAAAATGCAAGTATCGCTGTTACGACTGGTATTTTAAAGGTATTAAATAATGACGAGCTCGAAGGGGTATTGGCACATGAAATTTCACATATCAAAAATAGGGATATTTTAGTATCGAGTATTGCAGCAATGCTAGCCTCAACGATATCTTTTATGTCTAGGAGTGTTCTGTGGGGTGGAGGTAACAGAAATAGAAACACTCATCCATTGTTTTTTATTATTGCTCTGATAGCAGCTCCATTAGCATCAATAATAATACGTATGGCTATCTCAAGAACTAGAGAATTTGGAGCCGACAGAACAGGATCAGAAATTTCAGGAAACCCATTAGCACTAGCTTCAGCACTAGAAAAAATTGAGGCATACGCAAAACTGCCAATGAATATAAATCCTGCTGTAAGTCAGTTATTTATATCAGATCCGTTAAAAGCATTATCTGGAGGAGGAATGCGAAAACTTTTTTCAACACATCCACCAACAGCAGAAAGAGTACGAAGACTAAGGGAGGATGCAAGTGGTATTCGATATGGATAATAAAAATGAAGAAGTTTTACCAGAAAAGTTAGAAGATTTATTAAACGCAGGCTATAAACTAATTGACGTTCGAGAACAAGACGAATGGGATGCTGGACATCACTCAGAGGCTAAACATATTCCTATGGGTACAATCCCTGAAAATATCGAAAATTTCTCAACAGCCGAAAACTACATTATCATTTGTCGGTCTGGAGGAAGATCTGGACGTGTTTGTTCTTTTCTAGAAAAAGAAGGTATTAACTCTTTTAACTTAAATGGAGGTATGAACAAGCTATCCCTGACTTCTGAAAAAATAATAGATTTAGACGACAATATTGGCACAGTCATCTAATATTTATTTGTGATAATTTGTATTGGAAATGCAATGGTCGACTCTCTTCAGAAAATTGAAGAAGAGGTCATTGATGAACTCGACTTAAATAAAGCCAGAATGACACTAGTTGATAAAGATAGATCAAATGTATTACTGGATTCAATGACTAGTCCAGTTCGTGCTGCTGGTGGTTCAGCCGCAAACACTGCATATTGGGCTGCACAGTTAGGTGGGAATGTAGGTTTTATCGGAAAAATTTCTGAGGATGAACTTGGTGAACAATTTAAAGCCAGTGTTAAAGACTCCGGACTTAAGGATTTTACAGTTTTTGAATCAGAGGACAATCAAACTGGTCATTGTGCAATTTTCATAACCCCAGATGGTGAACGTACAATGAATACATATTTGGGAGCTGGAGCATTTCTTACAGTTGAAGATTTAGATGAAAAAGCAATAGAATCTGCTGAAATTCTATATATGGAAGGATATCTATGGGACAGACCCACAAGTAAAGATGCTTTCTTATATGCTGCAAATCTAAATAAATCAACAGGTGGAAAAAATGCGATTACATTATCTGATGTATTTTGCGTGGAGATGCATAGAGACAGCTTTGTTGAATTCATCAAAGAGAGTATTGATTTTGTTTTTTGCAATGAAGAAGAGATTATGGCCCTATCAAAGAAAGAAACAGCAGAAGAAGCTTTTGATTATTTTAAAAAAGAGTTCCCCAATCTAGAAGAATTAGTATGTACATTAGGTCCAAAGGGGGCAGTTGTAGTCAGCAAAGGTGAGAAAGTACATTATGACGCAACTGAAGCAAAAGTTGTAGACAAAACAGGTGCCGGTGATTATTTTGCAGCAGGGTATCTATACGGCCTACAACAAAAACTTTCTATTGAAGAATCTGCTGATATAGCTAATAGAAGTGCTGCGCATGTTATTAGTGAAGTAGGGGTAAGACCAACTAGAAACTTTTCTTAATTACTCCAACCAATTATCTGATATATTACCTTTTCATCATCTGCAAACTCCAGGGACGAATAGCTATCAAAATTTAACTTTATTGGATCGAATGTTTTACTCTTAGAGAAAATAATTATTTCATTTTCAGTATCTAGAGCCGCTATGCTCTGTCCATCTGGTGACCATACTAGAGATTCAAAATAGTAATTAGTAGGTGCTTCAACACTAAATACTTCTATTATTTCTGAATTCTTCTGAAAATAAACTCCAGCCGTCCTTGTATTTGCTTCTCTCATGTCCCAGGAGTTAAGAAGCTTTTCTCCAAAATAATTAACCTTGTACATATCCCTATTTGGAGATTTAACACTACCAACGCTTGTGTTGATGTCAATATTTTTAGTATCTATAGTTAATGCCATTTCAACATCGGAAGAATTATCCCAATAACGTATAATTAAATTTTGATTCGCATCTATCTCTGTGTCGTTTAAATAAATATTATATGAATATTCATATAAATCACTTGTACAGATTACTTTTTTTTCAACCATATCTTCTACTGAGATATTAATTTTAAAAATACATTGATCCAAAATATCTGGTGCTGGTGGAATTAAGTTTGAACTTTCTATCTCAACCATGTAAAAGATTGAACCACTAATTGCGGAGTTGACTTTAGTGTTGTATTCAGGCAAAGGAACTACTCCAAATAAAGCAACTAATAATACAGAAAATAGCAGGATTACAAGGGACTTGATAAGCGTTGACTTCTTCTTCAAGATTCTTTCCTTATATTTTCTCTTATAGAATTGAGATAAAGACCAACAGTTACCAATACGCCTCCAACTATGAACAATATAAGAGGTGGCCAAATATTATTTGGAAGCAACTCAGTTATTAGTCTTGGTAAATTTATTATTAAACCTAGCCCCCCTATGTAGAAAATGACTTGCTCTGAGAGCTGTATGCTTGTCCAAATGTAGATTAAAGAGCCAACGATTAGAATAAAAATGTTAATGATTTTAAAATCTGAAAGTAAATCTTCAGTTATTGCAATAACTCCAATAGCTATATTCACAGAGGACAAGAAATAACCAAGCCAACTAGGTTGTAATAAGTTGGAGTATGTATTTAATCCCCATATAAGTCCGACAGCTGTTATGAATAAACCAATTCCCCATGGTTCAACATTTCTTAGAAATAGATTTCCAATACTGCCAAGGAAAAAGACAAGTGAATAAAACAAAGTAATATGTTGAAAGATTTCGACTGTTATTTTATATAAAAATCCTGAGTAAATTAAAACTATTGTTGAAGTAATTAAAATTGCAACATCTTCAGGAATATTAATAGAGCTTATGTTTTCCAATATATTGAGAGTAAATATTATTACTGCTGTAAAGGAGACAGTCGAGACAAAATATAAAAATGAAGAGATTCTTTCACTGCTTTTAAAAATAAATAATTTATTTTTATCAATTTGTTGACTATAACCGGCTGCATAAAACAAAAAACATGTTGTTACGATCAAGAGGATAAGCTGAGCCCAGTAAGAGAGATTGGTCCAAATTAGAGGCAGAGTTCCAAGCAAACCAGATAGTAGAAAGAAACCTCCAATTAAAGTTATGGCTCTTGCAACCTTAGATTTTTGTGAAAGGTTATTATTTTCATCAAATTTTATAATTTTTTGGTAAATTTCAGTATCTAAAACTTCATTTTCAAGCAGGTTATCTAAAAATTTGGCAATTTTTTTATCCATAAGATTATCATAATGATTTAAGATTTCATCTCACTAATTTTTCTATATAATCTAAACTTTAAAGAGACTTTATTGTTACGCCGAGATGCCCGAGCGGCCAAAGGGAGCAGACTGTAAATCTGCCGGTTATGCCTTCGTAGGTTCGAATCCTACTCTCGGCACTGGCCCTCTTAGCTCAGTTGGTAGAGCACTTCCATGGTAAGGAAGAGGTCTCCGGTTCAAATCCGGAAGAGGGCTCAGTAGATGACAATAAGTTAGATGGCGGCGTAGCTCAGTTGGTAAGAGCGCACGACTCATAATCGTGAGGTCGGCAGTTCGAGTCTGCCCGCCGCTACTCAAAGAAAGGATAAGTAATGGCTTCTGATAAAAGACCACCACTAACTATGGTGTGCACAGAGTGTAAAGCTCAGAATTATGTTACAACAAAAAATAAGACAAATGTGCCTGACAGAATGGAATTTAAAAAATATTGTTCCAAATGTAGAAAGCATATTTTGCACAGAGAAAAAAGGTAGAAATATCTCAATTTCTCTTTATTCTTAATATAGATGAATAACGTAACAAAAATTAATAACTTTAATGAAGACACGTCTAATTCAGAGCTGGTACAAAAATCCCAAGCAGGGGACAAAGCTGCTTTTGAAATGTTGGTACATCGACACCAAGATTTAGTATTTTCTTTAGCATTCAAACTTACTGGAAACAAAGAGCTAGCTAATGATGTAGGACAGGAAGCTTTTATAAGGGCTTGGAAAGCAATTGATAAATTCAGAGGTGATTCAACATTCAGCACATGGATATACAGGATCACTGTGAATACAGCTTGGACGTTAAGAAAAAAAGCTAAAAAGCATTATTCACTAAATATCGAAGATACTCAAGAACCCATAGTCATTGATGAAAAAAATGATCCGGAGTTGATCGCAATAAATTCAGATTTATCTTCAGTACTAAGAAAAGCGTTAGACCAAATTCCACTAGAACAAAGAATTATTGTTGAGTTGAAAAATATTGAGGGAAGATCACATAAAGAAATAGCAGAGTATTTAGACATAAGTGTGACTGCAGCAAAAGTAAGACTTCATAGAGCACATCAAAAACTAAGAACTATTTTGGAGGATGTAGAGGCATGAAAGAAATTTTAAAAAACCTAAAGTACCAAGCTGTGTGCAGAAGGAAAAGAAATCAAATGATAAAAACCTATCTCAATGGAGTTTATTTTCAGTTTGATTCTGATAACCATGTCCAATACTGCTTAAAATGTCAGACAGCAGGCAAAAGATATAGAGCTTTTAGAGAAGAACTTGAAAATGAAGTACAAGTTGATATTGAAGCCCCAGAGGACTTCACATCACGGGTCATGTCTTCTTTAGATAAAAAAGTAAAAACTACTACTAATAAAGGTACAAAAATAATATTATTGACACTACTTGGATTAATGTCTTTAGTAATATTGGTCTTTGGGTTAAAGCGCTCATCTAATGAGTTAGACAAAGAGTAAACTTAGGGGTGTAGCTCTAATTGGCAGAGCGCGGGTCTCCAAAACCTGAGGTTGTGAGTTCGAGTCTCACCGCCCCTGCAAGAGGTAAATTATGAATGAAATGAATAGAGAAATGAGAAGAATGTCAGAGCGTGAAGAACGCCTGGCAAAAAAAGCAGACAGAAATGTCGGCAAGTTTAGTAATGAGGAAAAGGTTTCTAGAATCAAAAGAATCTCTATTTACCTTGGTGAAGTCAGAACTGAATTAAAAAGAGTAAATTGGCCAACTGTTGATACCTTGACTACATTTACCGTCGTAACAATAGTAACTATTATTTCGATGACATTATTAATTTTCGGAATGGACTTTGGTTTTAAAAATACTTTGATTAGCCTGTTATCTTCTGGAGGATAGAAATAATGAATGATGAAATTTTAGTTGAAGAGACTGAAGAAGTCTTAGAAGATTTTAGTGCAAATCTGCACCCATATGATCTTCCAGGGGAATGGTTTGTTTTGAATGCTCAATCTGGGCATGAAAAGAAGGTTCGAACGAACATACTTACTCGTATTAAAAACTTACATTTAGACGATAAAGTTTATGACGTGGTTATTCCCACTGACGAAGTAGTAGAAATAAGAAATGGTAAAAAAGTTAATGTAGAGAAGAAGACATTTCCAGGATATGTATTAGTAAGAATGGACTTAGATGACACTACGTGGTACGAAATTCGTAACACACCATCGATTATAGGTTTTGTTGGATCCGGCAAGTTACCAGTTTCATTATCTAGACGAGAAATTGAAAGAATTCTTGGATCTAATGAAGAAGTTGAAGTTAAAAAAGAGTCACCAAAATTCAAACCAGATTTTGAAGTTGCAGAAACTGTGAGAGTTACAACAGGACCTTTTGCTGACTTTAATGGAATAATTGAAGAAATTAACTTAGATCAATCAAAAGTTACAGTATTAGTTAACATATTCGGACGTGAAACTCCAGTTGAACTGGGTTTCACAGATATTGTTAAGAATTAAGGGATAAAAAATGGCTAAAGAAGTAAAAGCGAAATTAAAACTACAAATTCCTGGAGGGGGAGCTACACCAGCACCACCTGTTGGTTCAGCATTGGGACAATATGGAGTAAACATTATGGACTTTGTCCAAGCTTTTAATAATGATACTTCAAGTAGACAAGGGGAAACAGTCCCTGTTGAGATTACAATATTTGAAGATAATTCATTTACCTTTGAAACAAAAACAGCTCCAGCATCATATTTAATTAAAAAGGCTATTGGACTTGAGTCTGGTTCAGCTGAACCACACAAAGTGAAAGTCGCATCTATAACTAGAGACCAACTTAAAAATATTGCTGAAGCAAAAATGGTAGATTTAAATGCTAATGATATAGATATGGCAATAAATATTATTGCTGGTACTGCTAGATCAATGGGCGTTACAGTAGAAAGTTAAAAAATATATTTGGGAGACTTAGGTCGTTTGAACCAAAAGGAGAAATATGAAAAAATACGGTAAAAAATACAACGAAGTGAAAAAAAATATGCCTGAATCGAAACAGAGCCTATTAGATGCCCTTACGATCTGTAAAGAAAACTCAACTGCAAATTTTGACGAATCTATTGATGCAGTTTTTTCATTAGGAATTGATACAAAAGTTGTGGAAGAAAATATAAGAACCACGGTTTCATTACCTCATGGAAATGGTAAAAGTATCAAAATTGCTGTATTTGCCGGTGGGGAAGCTTTAACAGAAGCTGAGAATGCTGGTGCAGATATTGTAGGAGGTAAAGAGTTAGCTACAAAGGTTGCCTCAGAAGAAAAACTCGATGTAGATCTAGTTATTTCAACACCAGAAATGATGGCTGACGTTGGACAACTTGGAAAAATCTTAGGTCCTAAGGGCCTAATGCCGAATCCTAAAACAGGAACTGTAACTCCAAATGTTGCAAAAGCCGTTGAAGATTTCAAAAAAGGAAAAGTCGAAATTAAAAATGACAAACTGGGGAATGTTCATCTATCTATCGGAAAAGTATCTTTTACTGCAGAAGATTTAAAATCAAATCTCGAAGAAGTTATTGCTGTAATTACCAGAGCTAAACCTGCCTCCTCAAAGGGAGAGTACATTAAGTCAATGCATATATCCTCTACAATGGGGCCGTCAGTTAGCGTAGATATTAATCTATAAATTTATTTGCTGATAAATTCAATTGAGCTATATTGTTTAGATACAACTTAAACCAAAGACCGATAGTAGGAAACTTTAAACATCTATCGCAGGTAAATTGCCTAGTCCTTGGTTTGCAAGGATTTTTTTATGGTTAGACAAGATAAAGCAGATAAAGTAAAAGAGCTAGAAAAGCTATTCAGTTCTGCAAACGCATTAGTTTTAGCTGAATACCGTGGATTGACTGTAACTGAACAAACAAAACTTAGAAGAGAACTAAAAAATGCAGGCGCAACTTTTAATGTAGTGAAAATGTCTCTCGCTAAAAGAGCTGCTGAGAATATCGGATATGAATCTATACTAGAACATTTTGCTGGTCCTACTGGAGTTGCCGTTATAGAGTCCGACCCGGTTGAGGCCGCCAAAGTACTTAAACAATTTTCCAAAGACTATGATTCATTTGTTGTTAAGGGTGGATTAATGGAGTCTGAGCCATTAACAATTGATCAAATTTACATTCTTGCATCTATAGAAACTAGAGACGTTCTCTTAGCCAAGATTGCAGGAGGATTCAATTCACCTTTGACGAAAATGGCATTAGGTCTAAAAGGAGTATTAAGCAAATCTGGGTATGCTTTTAAAGCATTGCTTGATATGAAAGAAGCAAATCCAGAAACAAGTTCAGAAGCGAAAGAATCTGATTCTTCTAAAGAAGATTCAGAGGATGTAATTAAAGAGGAGGAATAACAATGGCAAAAATGACAACAGAAGAGTTGTTATCTGTCTTTGAAGAAATGTCAGTTTTAGAATTGAAAGAATTCTTAGACTCATTTGAAGAGAAGTTTGATGTTACTGCAGCAGCTCCGGTAGCTGTGGCAGCAGCTCCAGCAGGTGGAGATGGCGGATCAGAAGAAGCTAAAGATTCTTTTGATGTTGTTCTAACAGAAGCTGGCGGACAGAAAATACAAGTTATTAAAGAAGTAAGAGGACTAACCAGTCTTGGTTTGAAAGAAGCCAAAGAACTCGTTGATGGTGCTCCATCTGACATACTTAAAGGTGCTTCAAAAGAAGATGCTGATAAAGCAAAAGAAGCTCTTGAAGGTGCTGGCGCTACCGTAGAACTCAAATAATTAACATTATTTGTTTGCTTAAATAAGAAGTACTTATATACTTTACCCTTCGGGTTATCGTATTTTATTTTTGAGGAGGCTTGTTGTCCGCTGTTCAGAATTCTAGACTTTCGTTTGCAAGAACCAAAGGTTTGGAGATTCCAGATTTATTAAATATACAAAAAGATTCATTTAAAAAGTTTCTAGACGAAGGACTGTCCGAGATTCTTAATGAAATCTCACCTATTAAAGACTTTTCAGGACGTTTCAAACTAGAGTTCCTAGAACACTTTTTTGAACCACCAATGAAAAGTTTAGAAGAATGTAAGATAACAGACTCTACATATTCTCAACCTTTATATGTAATTGCTGAATTTACAGATGCTGAAACTTATCAGCAAAAAAGAGAAACCGTATTTCTTGGAGATTTCCCAATCATGACCGATACAGGTTCTTTCGTCATCAATGGGACAGAGAGAGTCATAGTTAGCCAACTTGTACGTTCTCCTGGTGTCTATTTTTCAAAAGAAATTGATAAGACTTCAGATAAAGATATTTATATTGGAAAAATGATTCCTGGTAGAGGTGCATGGTTAGAATTCGACACAGACAAGAGAGATACAATTGGTGTACGTGTTGATAGAAAAAGAAGACAGCACATTACAGCATTTTTAAGAGCACTTTACGCTGTGGACCCAACTCAATGGGAGAAATATAAAATTGAGACAAAAGAAGATGCAATTAACATTTTTGGAGACTTTCCTTCAATCCAAAATACAATTGAAAGAGATCCAGATCCTTCACCAGAGGCAGCCTTAATAGACTTATATAGAAAACTACGTCCCGGTGAACCGGCAACAGTTGAATCAGCAAGAAACTTGATTAAGCAAATGTTCTATACCGAAAAAAGATATGATTTATCAAAAGTCGGTAGATATAAAGTAGAGCAAAAATTAGGTAGAGATTACAGCGAAAAAGATCAAAAACAATACACAACAGAGGTTGATGGAATGTTGAGAATCGATGACATGATAGACTCAATCAAATACGTTATTGCCCTTCATGCAAAAGAAGAAACTATGACTAACAATCTTGGTAAAGATATAAAAGTAAGACTCGATGATATTGATCACTTTTCTAACAGAAGAATAAGAACTGTTGGGGAACTTGTTCAAAATCAAGTAAGAGTAGGATTGAGCAGACTTGAAAGAGTTGTAAGAGAAAGAATGACAACTCAAGAACCGGATGCGATAAAGCCACAATCACTTATCAACATCAGACCTATTCAAGCAGCACTTAAAGAATTTTTTGGTACAAGTCAGTTGAGCCAGTTTATGGATCAACCTAACCCAATTGCAGCATTAACTCATAGAAGGAGGCTCTCAGCCTTAGGACCAGGTGGTCTCTCAAGAGAAAGAGCCGGTTTCGAAGTTAGGGACGTTCACCCTTCCCATTATGGAAGAATGTGTCCTATCGAAACACCAGAAGGTCCAAACATTGGATTAATTGGAACATTAGCTACTTACGGAAGAATCAATGATTTTGGTTTCATCGAGACTCCATACTGGAAAGTAGAGAATGGTGTTGTGAAGACAAACAAAGAAGTTTATCTTACTGCTCATGACGAAAATGATGTAACTATTGCACAAGCTAACGCTCCACTTAACGATGATGGTACATTCAAAAATAAACGTGTTTTATGCAGAAAAACAGATGGTGAGGTTGCCTTCGTTTCAGATAAAGAAATTGATTACATGGACGTAAGTCCAAAACAGATTTGTTCTGTCACAACAGCTTTAATTCCATTTTTAGAACATGATGATGCTAACAGAGCACTTATGGGTTCTAACATGCAAAGACAAGCTGTTCCACTTGTAAAAACTGAAGCTCCATATGTTGGTACGGGAATGGAAGAGAATGTTGCCAGAGATTCTGGTGAAGCTCTAATTTCACCTGTTTCAGGAGAGGTCGTCAATGTCTCCGGAGATGAGATAGTCCTTAAAGAGAAAGAAACTAATAAAAAACATACATTTGAAGTTCAAAAGTTTAAGAGATCTAACCAAGCGACCTCAGCAAATCAAAAACCGCTTGTAAAGGTTGGAACTAAAGTTAAACCTGGTGATGTCTTGGCAGATGGACCTAGCACCCAGGGAGGGGAGCTTGCTTTAGGTAAGAACCTCTTAGTTGCTTACATGCCGTGGGACGGTTACAACTTTGAAGACTCAATTGTTATATCAGAAAGATTAGTAAAAGAAGATGTTTTAACATCTGTCCATATCGCAGAACATGAAGTAGAAGCTCGTGATACAAAATTAGGAGAAGAAGAAATCACTCGAGATATTCCTAATGTTGCAGAAGAAGTGTTAATGGATTTAGATGAAATGGGAATTGTAAGAATAGGTGCTGAAGTCACACCGGGAGATTATTTGGTTGGCAAAGTCACACCAAAAGGTGAAACAGAACTTACTCCAGAAGAAAGACTACTAAGAGCTATTTTTGGTGAGAAAGCAAGAGAAGTAAGAGACACCTCTCTTAGGGTTCCTCACGGACAAAAAGGAAAAGTTATTGATGTGCAAATTCTCGATAGAGAAAATGGAGAAGATCTTCCACCAGGAGTAAACAAAAAAGTACGAGTTTACGTAGCTATCCAAAGAAAAATCCAAGTCGGAGACAAGCTTTCTGGAAGACATGGTAACAAAGGTGTTATTTCAAAAATAAATGCTATTGAAGACATGCCATTTATGGAAGATGGAACTCCAGTAGACATTCTATTATCTCCATTAGGCGTACCAAGTCGTATGAATTTAGGACAAGTATTAGAAACTCACTTAGGTTGGGCAGCAGATCAAGGTTGGGGAGAATATAAAGGTGATACTCTTGCCTCCAAAGGAGCAAAACCAGGAACATTAATAAGTACTCCTGTATTTGATGGAGCTGATGAAGATGAAATCCACAAAATACTTGAAAATGTAAATGAAAATAGAGATGGAATACAAATGGTTAACACTGATGGAAAAACCACATTATATGATGGTCGCACCGGAGAAGCCTTTGATTCAAAAATCACTGTTGGGTACACATATATATTGAAACTAATTCACTTGGTAGATGAAAAGATACACGCAAGGTCAACGGGTCCTTATTCAATGATTACACAACAACCTCTCGGTGGTAAAGCACAATTTGGTGGCCAAAGATTTGGAGAAATGGAAGTTTGGGCTCTTGAAGCATATGGTGCTAGTTACGCATTGCAAGAACTTCTTACAATTAAATCTGACGACACTGTTGGAAGAGTTAAGGTATACGAGTCAATTGTTAAGGGTGACAATATTCCTGAACCAGGAATACCAGAGTCTTTTAAGGTTTTGTTAAAAGAAATGCAAAGTTTGTGTTTAAATGTAGAAATTTTATCAGCTGGTGAAGAAATTTCAATGAAAGAGATTAGCGATGAATACGTCAAGACCGCAGAAACGCTTGGAATTGATATGTCGAAACCAGAACAAGATGAACCGGAGTTATAGGAATTATGGAAAAAGTATTTGACGAATTAAGTATTAGCCTCGCTACTTCTGACCAAATGAGAAGTTGGTCATTTGGTGAAGTTAAAAAACCAGAGACTATTAATTACAGAACTTTGAAACCTGAAAAAGATGGGCTTTTTGATGAAAGAATCTTCGGACCAACAAAAGATTGGGAATGCTCTTGCGGAAGATACAAGAGAATTCGTTACAGAGGAATTGTCTGTGAAAGATGTGGCGTAGAAGTTACAAGGCGAGAAGTTAGACGTGAAAGAATGGGTCACATTGAACTAGCCGCCCCAGTGACTCATATTTGGTACTTCAAAGGTGTTCCAAGTAGGTTGGGTTATTTCCTAGATATGTCTCCTAAAGAACTCGAAAAAATTATTTACTTTGCAGCATATCTAGTTGTTTCTATCGATGAAAAAAAACGAACTAAAGATTTAAGTGAGCTCGAAGAAGCAGTTGTTGCTGAATGTGAGATCGTAGATGAAGATCATCAAGAATGGGAATCAAAAAGAATTAAGCAAATGAAGCTAGAGATTAAGGCTATGGAAAATGGAAAAGTCCCAGAAGCTGAAGTCCAAGAGCGAAAGAAAGATATTGAAAAAGAGATAAAAGGTAAAAAGAAAAAATCTGATGATGAAATCGAAGTAATCAAGAATGCTTTCTCAAGATTAAAAACTCTTAAACCAAAAGACATTATTGAAGACGATACCTTGTGGCGTGAAATGATTGATAAGTATGATGAATATTTCACTGGTGGTATGGGTGCTGAAGCTGTAAGAGAATTAGTTAAGCTAGTTGACTTAAAAGCTGAGATGGAAAAATTAAAATCAGACTTAGATTCCAAATCTGCTCAAAGAAGACAACGAGCAATTCAAAGAATGAAAGTTATCAAGCCATTTGCTGATGGAAAAAATCCACCTGAAGCAATGATATTGGAGATTGTTCCAGTAATTCCTCCTGAATTGAGACCTATGGTACAACTTGATGGTGGTCGTTTTGCTACTTCAGATCTAAATGATTTATACAGAAGATTAATTAACAGAAACAACAGGTTAAAAAAATTAATTGAACTTGGAGCACCAGACATAATAATTAGTAACGAAAAAAGAATGTTACAAGAATCAGTAGATGCACTTTTTGACAATGGTAGAAGAGGAAGAGCTGTTGCAGGTGCTGGTGGTCGTGGACTTAAATCTTTATCAGACATGTTAAAAGGTAAGCAAGGAAGATTCCGTCAAAACCTTTTAGGTAAGAGAGTTGACTATTCCGCTCGTTCAGTAATTGTTGTAGGACCACATTTGCAACTTCAGCAATGCGGACTACCTAAAATGATGGCTTTAGAACTTTTTAAACCATTCGTTATGAAAAGACTTGTTGAATTAGGTTTAGCGCAAAATATTAAATCAGCTAAAAGAATGGTTGAGAGATCAAGAGCCCAAGTATGGGATGTGTTAGCTGAAGTTATAGAAGAACATCCAGTCCTTTTAAACAGAGCACCTACTTTACATAGATTAGGCATACAGGCATTTGAGCCAATTTTAGTAGAAGGTAAAGCTATTCAAGTACATCCATTAGTTTGTGAAGCTTTTAACGCTGACTTTGATGGTGATCAAATGGCAGTACATGTTCCATTATCTGCCGAGGCTCAGGCTGAAGCAAGAGTATTGATGCTTGCGACAAACAATGTATTGTCACCTGCAAGTGGAAACCCAATTGTCTCACCCAGCCAAGACATGGTTATTGGCCTCTATTACATAACTGAGTGCTATGAAAAACTTGAAGATGCAAAGATGGCATTTGTTGACGTTAATGAAGCAGAACAAGCATATGAAGCAGGACATATTGGTCTTCAAACTCCAATTAGATTAAGAGTTGGAGAAATTGCTGGTGATGCGACAATGCACGGAGAAATTAAAAATAGATTTGCTGATTTAATCACTGAAAGTCCAGTAGATGGTTCAGCATTATTAAATACAACTCTTGGAAGGGTTTACTTCAACTCAGTACTTCCAGAAGACTTTCCATTCATACAAGCTAAAGTTCGTAAAAATGAAATGAAGAGAATTATATCTGAAGTCATTGAAAGGTATAACAAAGCAGAGTTAAGAGAATTCTTAGATGCAATGAAAGATGTTGGATTTAAATACGGTGCTAAAGCTGGTTTGAGTGTAGCTATGACAGATGTAAAAACACCACCAGAAAAAAGTACAATCCTAGAGAAGCACGAGAGTGATGCTGAGAAAGTGGAAAATCAATTCAACAGTGGCGTAATTACAGAAGATGAAAGAAAAAAAGCCATTATTGAGATTTGGACAAAAGCTACAGATGAGATTCAGTATGCAATGAGTCGCGCTTTAGAAGCAGATGAATTTAATCCCGTTGACATGATGGTTAAATCTGGAGCAAGAGGAAATATGATGCAGGTAAGACAGCTTGCAGGTATGAGAGGTTTGGTTGCCAATCCAAAAGGTGACATTATAGAAAGACCTATTAAGAGTAACTTCAGAGAAGGAATGTCAGTTCTTGAATATTTCATATCTACTCACGGTGCAAGAAAAGGTCTTGCGGATACAGCCCTAAGAACTGCTGATTCAGGTTACCTCACAAGAAGACTAGTGGATGTTGCTGCTGGTATTGTGGTAAAAGATCAAGGTGACGAAAATATTGACTGGAGAGGTACTAAAAAAACAGTTATTGAATCCGATGGCAAAGTTAGTAGATACTTACATTCAAAACTTTATGGAAGAGTGCTAGCTGAAGATGTTAAAAAAGATAAAAAAGTAGTTGAATTTGGAAATTCCCAAAAACTATCAAAAGGTACACATATTGATGCTGAAGTTTTAGATGCAATATCTAAATGTGGTGTTGAAAGTGTAAATATTTTATCACCATTTAACTCACAGGATCCTGAAACAATGGACCCTCTGTGTTATGGATTTAGTTTAGCTACTGGTAAGCCAGTTGAAGTTGGAGAGGCTGTAGGAATTATTTCTGCACAGTCTATTGGAGAACCTGGAACACAGCTTACAATGAGAACTTTCCACACTGGGGGAGTTGTTGGTTTAGATATTACATCAGGTTTACCAAGAATTGTTGAGTTATTTGAGGCAAGAAATCCTAAAGGTAAATCAGTTATGTCATCAATAAATGGAAAAATTAAATCTATCGATACTACACCTGAGGGCACAAGAGTAGTGACTATCCAAAATGAAAAAGAAGATATTGAAGTAGAAGTGCTTAGAAGGCAAACTTTAGTAGTTAATCAAGGAGATACCGTTGAAGCAGGAGATGCTTTAACAACTGGACCAAAAGCACCTAAGGAAGTTCTAGAAATTAATGGTGTACGTGCGACCCAAGAGTATCTAGTTGACGAGGTACAAAAAACTTATCGTGATCAGGGAGTTGAAGTTCACGACAAGCATGTTGAAATGATAGTTCGACAAATGTTAAGAAGAGTAAGAATTGTTAGTGCTAATGATTCTGATTACTTACCAAATGAACTAGTTGACTCAACATTATTTAGAAAGACTAATCAAGCATTAGTCAAAGAAGGAAAAACACCTGCTGAAGGAAGACCAGAGCTTATGGGTATCACCAAAGCTAGCCTTGCAACGGACTCATGGTTATCAGCGGCATCTTTCCAAGAAACTACAAGAGTACTAACAGAAGCAGCAATGAAGAAAAGTACTGATGCTCTGTCGGGTCTTAAAGAGAATGTGATTATCGGAACACTTATTCCTGCGGGAACTGGTTCTGAAGCTTATCAAAAGCTCACACCTTCACTTCCAGATGCTCCTGAAGTTTCATCATTAGGATTCATGGAAGCATCATCAGATTCGGAAGAAACTGAAGGAGATGCATTACCAAATCCTGCACAATGGCTAGCTATGCTAGGCGAAGAAGGAGAAGAAGAAACAGAGTAAAAACTTATAAATTTTTGGTTGTTGTAAGTTCAAAACTCTCATATACTTCTTTCTCGGTAAGTCAATAACACTATTTAGATTGGAAAATTAATGCCTACTACGCAACAGTTAGTTAGAAAAGGACGCAAGTCTAAAGTGTCTAAAGAAAAGACACCTGGCCTAAAAGGTTCACCTCAACGAAGAGGGGTTTGTACTCGTGTGTATACAGTTACACCTAAGAAACCAAACTCTGCTTTAAGAAAAGTGTGCAGGGTTAGATTATCTACTGGTACAGAAGTTACAGCCTACATACCTGGTGAAGGACATAACCTTCAAGAGCATTCAATTGTACTAGTAAGAGGTGGTAGAGTTAAAGACCTTCCTGGTGTGAGGTATAAAGTCATAAGAGGAGCATTAGACACTTCCGGTGTAGCTGACAGAAAACAAGCTAGATCAAGATATGGAAGTAAAAAAGGTTAATAATGAGAAGAGGACCATCACTTAAACGTAAACCAGAACCTGACCCTTTATTCAACAGTGTTTTGGTATCTCAACTCACAAATCAAATTTTATTAGATGGAAGAAAAGATACAGCTAGGAACATTGTTTACAGTGCCCTGGAGTTAGTTGAAAAACAAGTCGGTGGAGACCCACTAGCGGTATTAAAAGAAGCTTTTGAAAATGTAAAACCCCAAGTCGAAACAAAATCAAGACGAGTTGGTGGAACTAACTATCAAGTACCAATGGAAGTCCCACATAGAAGAAGTACAACACTAGCAATCAGGTGGATGGTTGCAGCCTCAAGAAAAAGAGGAGAAAAAACAATGGCTGAACGTTTAGGTAGAGAAATTCTTGATGCAAGTAAAAATACAGGAGCATCCGTCAAGAAAAGGGAAGATGTTCACAAAATGGCCGAATCAAATAGAGCTTTTGCTCACTATAGGTGGTAAAGATGTCAGAGAGAGCAATAGATTTAAAACAACTTAGAAACATTGGAATAATGGCTCATATTGATGCAGGAAAAACAACTCTTACTGAAAGAGTCTTGTACTACACCGGTAAAACATACAAAATTGGTGAAGTTCATGACGGAGCTGCAGTTATGGACTGGATGGAGCAAGAGCAGGAAAGAGGCATTACAATCACCTCGGCTGCAACCACATGTGAGTGGGAAGGTCACACAATTAATATTATTGACACACCAGGTCACGTTGACTTCACAGTAGAGGTAGAAAGATCCCTTAGAGTTTTAGATGGAGCAGTCGCTGTATTTGATGGAGTAGCTGGAGTAGAGCCTCAATCTGAAACAGTATGGAGACAAGCAGACAAATACAACGTTCCGAGAATTTGCTTTGTTAATAAACTAGATAGAACAGGTGCAGACTTTGATTTTGACGTACAATCAATCGTTGAAAGACTAGAAGCTAAACCAGCAGTTTTACATATACCTATTGGAGCTGAAGAAAACTTTGTTGGTGTAATCGATTTAGTAGAAATGAAATCACATACTTGGTCGAAAGATGATGGATCCGAGTGGGATATAAGTGATATAGCCGAAGACATGCTTGCTGAGGCAAATGAAAAAAGACAAGAATTATTAGATGTTATTGCTGAGGCAGATGATGATGTTCTTGAAAAATATTTAGGTGAGGAAGAACTAACCGTAGAAGAAATTAAGAAAGCGATTAGAAAAGGTACACTTGCAGGTCTTTTTGTGCCAGTTCTTGCGGGAAGTGCATTTAAGAATAAAGGCGTACAGTTACTTCTTAATGCTGTAATAGACTACCTTCCATCTCCTCTTGACATTGAACCTACAACCGGATTTAAACCTGGAGATGAAGAGAATGAAATTGTTAGAGAACACTCTGATGAAGAACCATTTTCTGCTCTCGCTTTTAAGGTTGTGAGCGACCCTCATGTTGGAAAATTAACATACTTTAGAGTTTATTCAGGGACACTTAAAAAAGGTGACAAAGTTGTAAACACAACTACTGGTAAAGATGAAAGACTAGGACGAATTTTAAGAATGCATTCAAATAGTAGAGAAGATATTGATGCAATTTCCACTGGAGACATCGTCGCAGGGGTGGGACTTAAAAATGCTAAAACAGGAGATACACTTGCTGACTCTTCAAATCCAATACAGTTAGAGTCTATGACATTCCCAGAACCAGTAATCTCTGTTGCAATTGAACCAAAATCTAGAGCAGATGAAGAAAAACTTTCTGAGGGATTACAAAAACTAGCAGAGGAAGACCCTACATTCGTAGTCCAGTCTGATGAAGAAACTGGTCAAACAATCATTTCAGGAATGGGTGAATTACACCTAGATATTCTTGTAGATAGATTAAAAAGAGAATTTAGAGTTGAAGCTAACATTGGCAAGCCACAAGTAGCATATCGTGAGGCTCTTAAAAAAGAAGTAAAGATAGAAGCAAAATACATTCGCCAAAGTGGTGGTAGAGGTCAGTATGGCCACGTAGTTATGGAACTTGAGCCAATAAAAGAAGGTTACGAATTTGTAGACTTAATTAAAAGTGGAAGAATCCCAAGAGAATATATACCATCTGTAAATGCTGGGGTTGAAGCAGCAATGGAATCTGGAGTTTTAGCTGGTTATCCACTTGAAAACATTAAGGCAACATTAGTTGATGGAAGCTACCATGATGTTGACTCCTCGGAAATGGCATTTAAAATTGCTGGATCGATGGCGCTAAAAGATGGGGCTAAAAAAGCTGGGATTAAACTACTTGAACCAGTTATGGAAGTAGAAGTAGTAACACCAGAAGATTTTATGGGAGATGTTGTCGGAGATCTATCCTCAAGAAGAGGAAAGATTGCTGAGATGGGACAAAGAGGATCTGCAAAGGTCATCAATGCTACTGTTCCATTATCAGAGATGTTTGGGTACGCAACTGATTTGCGTTCAAGAACTCAAGGCCGTGCAACATTTACGATGCAGTTTGATAGTTATGAAGACGTCCCCGACGCAATAACTAAGGAGATAACTGCGAGTATTCGTGGAGTAGAGGTTGAAGTCTAAGCTTGTTTTCAAGCTAAGGTTTTTTAAAAAAGGAGAAAAATATGTCAAAGGAAAAATTTGACCGCAGCAAGCCTCATGTGAACATCGGTACAATGGGCCACATTGACCATGGTAAAACCACATTGACGGCCGCAATAACAAAAGTTTTAGCTGAAGCCGGTGATGGTGATGCGACAGCTTTTGAAGATATAGATAAAGCCCCTGAAGAGAGGGAAAGAGGAATCACAATTCAGATTGCTCACGTAGAGTATGAGACTGAGAATAGACATTATGCTCACGTGGACATGCCTGGTCACGCTGACTATGTAAAAAATATGATTACAGGTGCAGCACAAGTTGATGGTGCAATTTTAGTTGTATCAGCAGCTGATGGTCCAATGCCTCAGACAAGAGAACATGTTCTTTTGGCGAGACAAGTTGGAGTACCAGCAATAGCAGTATTCCTTAATAAAGTTGATCAAGTTGATGACGAGGAACTTCTTGACTTAGTTGAAATGGAAGTAAGAGAACTTCTTTCAGCATATGATTTTCCTGGAGACGATGTTCCAGTAGTCAGAGGTTCAGCATTAGCAGCACTTGAGGGTGATGAAGCCGGTGTAAAAGCTGTCTTAGACATGATGGAACAAGTTGATAATTATATCGAGGAGCCAACAAGAATCGTAGATAAACCATTCCTAATGCCTGTAGAGGACGTATTCTCTATAACAGGTCGAGGTACAGTTGTTACTGGAAGAATTGAACAAGGAATCGTTAATGTAAACGAAGAAGTTGAAATTATTGGTATTAGAGATACTCAAAAATCAGTATGTACTGGTGTTGAAATGTTCAGAAAACTACTTGATGAAGGTAGAGCTGGAGACAATGTCGGTCTACTTTTAAGAGGTATCGATAAAGAAGATGTTGAAAGAGGACAGGTTATTGCAAAACCAGGTTCAATTACACCTCATACAAAATTTGAGGGTGAAGTATACGTCTTGACAAAAGAAGAAGGTGGACGTCACAATCCATTTTTCAAGGGATACAGACCGCAGTTCTATTTTAGAACTACTGATGTAACCGGTGAAGTTAGTCTCCCAGAGGGTACCGAAATGGTAATGCCGGGTGACAACGTCTCCGTAACAGTTGAGCTAATCTCCCCAATTGCGATGGAAGAAGGAGTGAAGTTTGCTATCCGTGAAGGTGGCAGAACTGTAGGAGCAGGACAAGTAACAAAAGTTATAGAGTAATAAAAATCAACCGGGGGTAGACTACTTGCTCCCGGTTTTTTTTGAGGAAGAAATGGCAAAGCAACAACAGCAAATAAGAATAAAATTAAAGGCTTACGACAACTATGTTGTTGATGAGTCTGCGCGTAAAATTGCCGAAACTGTTATTAAGACTCAAGCGAAAGTAAAGGGTCCAATTCCTCTACCTACTCAAATACATAGATATTGTGTAATAAGATCACCACATGTTTATAAAAAATCAAGAGAGCATTTTGAAATGAGAATTCATAAGAGACTTATTGACATTATTGAACCTACTCCAAAAACTGTAGATTCATTAATGAGACTTGATTTACCAGCCGGCGTAGAAGTAGAGATTAAGTTATGAATACATTAATCGCTAAAAAAGTGGGAATGACTCAAATATTTGATGAAGAGTCAAATGCAAAAGGTGTAACAGTATTAGACATTTCAGGATGTCGAGTAGTACAGATTAAGTCAGCTGAAAAAGATGGTTACTCCGCAGCCCAGCTAACAATAGGGTCTAACAAAAAAGCCAACAGACCAACTAAACAACATTATGACAAATACAAAGTCGAACCAGGAGAATGTCTTTATGAAGTTCCCCTTGATGAAGATTCTGAAATCAAATCTGGAACAGAATTAAATGTAAGCGAGTATTTTGAAGTAGGTCAAAAAATTGACATAACAGGATTTTCTAAAGGCCATGGTTTTACCGGTGTAATGAAACGTCACAACTTTTCCGGACAAAAAGCTAGTCATGGTGTTCACAAGGTACATAGAGCAGGGGGTTCAATAGGTAATGCCTCATATCCAGGACACGTTTTCAAAGGTCAAAAAATGGCTGGTAGAATGGGTAACCAAAAAAAGACAATCCAATCTGTAACAATTGTTGAAATCAATGCAGAAAAAAACTACATTTTAGTTAATGGACCTGTTCCAGGTAAAAAAGGAAATATAGTCCAAATTCAGTCAGCGGTTAAGGTTTCATAATGAGTATCAAACTAGACACTTACAATACAGCTGACAACAAAGTCACTAAGAGTCAATTCAATTTTGAAGTAATTGAGGATATCAATATTGGACTTTTGCATCAAGTCGTAAAATCAAATAGAACAAATTATAGAAATAACACAGCTTCTGTAAAAACAAGATCACAAGTTTCAGGGACAGGTGCAAAACCTTGGGCACAAAAAGGAACAGGTAGAGCAAGACAGGGTTCCTTACGTTCACCACAGTTTGTAGGTGGTGGTATTGCACATGGTCCAGGTGGAAGAGTGTATCTTGATAGAACTCCAAAAAAAATGAAAAAGAAATCATTAAATATGGCAATTTCTCAAAGGATAAAAGAAGAAGCCTTATTTGTCATTGATGGTCAGTCAGTAGATGTACCATCTACAAAGTTAGCTTCTACAGTATTAAGTGAGTTTAATATTGAACGGTCATTCATATTCGTTTATGGCGAAGGTGATGACAATTTAATTAAATCATTTAGGAATCTAAAAAATTCAAGAATAGTTTCTGTAAAAAAACTTTCTACTTATGACGTCGTCTCAACAGACAATGCAGTTTTATCAAAAAATGCAATGGATTACTTAACAGGAGAAGTTAAATGAAGTATTTAGAAGATGTACTAATTTCCCCTGTAATATCTGAAAAGTCATATGACAGAATTTCAGATTCTAATGCCTACACTTTTTTTGTTCATTCAGATGCCAATAAGCCTGAGATAAAAAGAGCTGCTCAAGAGCTATTTGATGTCGAAGTATTATCAGTTAATACAATGTATAGAAAAGGCAAGAAAAAAAGATTTGGTTATATTTTAGGTCAACAAAGCACAAAGAAGATTGCAATAATCACTCTCCAAGAGGGAGACACTATTGAGGCATTCGGGGTATAGGTTATGGGGCAAAAAAAAATAAGACCAGTAACACCTGGAATGAGGGGACAAGTATCTGGAGACTTTAAAGAAATAACAAAAAGTAAACCAGAAAAGTCCTTACTTCAATCTAAAAATTCATCCGGTGGTAGAAATAACAAAGGTAGAATTACCTCAAGACATCGTGGTGGGGGACACAAAAGAAAGTACAGAATTATAGATTTCAAGAGAACAAAAGATAATATACCAGCAAAAGTAGCAGCGATAGAATATGATCCAAATAGAAATGCTCGCATAGCTCTTCTTCACTATGTTGATGGAGAAAAAGCATACATTATTGCACCAGATGGAATTATTCCTGGAGCAGAAATAATTTCAGGTCCAAAAGCTGACATAAAAGATGGTAATTGTCTTCCACTTAGAAATA